>DATEJJ010000717.1:0-12346 GCA_035278125.1 Rugosimonospora sp. | reverse complement strand
TGCGGGTTTCATGAATGCCCGTCACCGTCCCGTCGGCGTGCCCCGGCGGACGCCCTCGATACGCAAACGCGCGGTGGCGGGTGTTGGCTACTGCTCGATACCCGTCAGCACCATGACCCGGGCCTCGGTGTAGTCCTCCATCGCGCTGCGCAGGCCCTCGCGCCCGACGCCGGAGCCCTTGACCCCGCCGTAGGGCATCTGGTCGGCCCGGTAGCTGGGCACGTCCCCGACGATCAGGCCACCCACGTCGAGCTGCCGGTGCGCGGCGAACGCGGTCTGCAGGCTGTGCGTGAACAGGCCGGCCTGCAGCCCGTACGCGGACGCGTTGACGGCCTCGAACGCGGCGGCGTCGGAGGCGACCGGCGCGACCACGAGCACCGGACCGAACACCTCCTCGGCGTACACCTTCGCCTCGGCGGGTACTCCGGACAGCACGGCCGGCGCGACCGTCGCCCCGTCCCGGGTACCCCCGGTGTGCAGCTTGGCGCCGGCGGCCACCGCCTCGTCCACCCAGTCCACCACCCGTACCGCCGCCGCCTCGCTGATCAGCGGGCCCACGTCGGTCGCCTCGTCGTTCGGGTCGCCGGTACGCAGCGCGGCCACCTTTGCCACGATCCGTTCCAGCATGTCCTCGTACAGCGCCTCGTGCACCAGCACCCGCTGCACCGCGATGCAGGACTGGCCGGCCTGGTAGTTGGCGAAGACCGCGATCCGGGTGGCCGCCCAGTCCAGGTCGGACTCGCCCGACCAGTCGCCGCAGACCACCGCGGCCGCGTTCCCGCCCAGCTCCAGAGTCACGTGCTTGTGCGGTACCGCCGCCCGGATAGCCGCGCCCACCGGCCCGGAGCCGGTGAACGACACCACCGGCAGCCGCGGGTCGGCGACCAGCTCGGGCGCCCGGTCGTTCGGCATCGGCAGCACCGAGAAGGCACCGGCCGGCAGGTCGGTCTCGGCCAGGATCTCGCCCAGCAGCAGCGCGGACAGCGGCGTGGCCGGTGCCGGCTTCACCAGGATCGGCGCGCCCACCGCGAGTGCCGGCGCCACCTTGTGCGCGACCAGGTTCAGCGGGAAGTTGAACGGGCTGATGCCGAGCACCGGCCCGCGCGGTACCCGCCGCACCAGGGCCAGCCGCCCGGCCGCCCCCGGGTCGGTGTCCAGCCGCTGCAGCTCGCCGGCGAAGCGCCGGGCCTCCTCGGCCGCCCACCGGAAGGTCGACGCGGCCCGCGCCGCCTCGGCCCGGGACCACTTCAGCGGCTTGCCGTTCTCGGCGGTGATCAGCCGGGCCACCTCGTCCGCCCGCTCGACCAGCCGCCGGCTGACATGGTCCAGCGCGCCCGCCCGGGCGTACGCGGGCAGCGCCGCCATCTCCCCCGCGACGCCGGCCGCGGCCGCCACCGCGCGCTCCACCTGCTCCGGTGTGGCATTGCCCACCAGCCGCACCGGCCTCCCGTCCCACGGGTGCCGCACCAGGTACTCGTCGACGCCGGCCTCCGCCGCGCCGGCCACGAACACAGGGGCCTGTTCACTCACGTAAACCACCCTAGACTAGGGCTCTCGATCACGGAAACAGTCGTTTCTCACCTTGTCTGCTGCGGATTCAGTCGCAAAGATGGCAGCAGAGGACGGACGGACGCGGGAGAGGCTGATGGCCGACAAGCAGGTTCTGCGCAACTTCATCAATGGCGGGTACGCCGAGCCGCGCGACGGGGCGTACGCCGACCTGATCGATCCGACCACCGGCGAGGTGTTCGCCGCCGCGCCCGTCTCCGGTGCCGCCGACGTGGACGCGGCCATGACCGCGGCGGCCACGGCCTTCGAGACCTGGCGCGACTCCACCCCCGCCGAACGGCAGCGCGCCCTGCTCAAGCTGGCCGACGCGGTCGAGGCGCGGGCCGACGAGTTCGTGGCGGCGGAGAGCCGCAACACCGGCAAGCCGCTCGGCCTGACCGCCACCGAGGAGTTGCCGCCCGGCGTGGACCAGCTGCGCTTCTTCGCCGGCGCGGCGCGGTTGCTGGAGGGCCGGTCGGCCGGCGAGTACCTGCGCGACCACACCTCCTACGTGCGGCGCGAGCCGATCGGCGTGTGCGCGCAGGTCACCCCGTGGAACTACCCGCTGCTGATGGCGATCTGGAAGATCGCGCCCGCGCTGGCCGCCGGCAACGCCGTGGTGCTCAAGCCGTCCGACACCACGCCGCTGAGCACGCTGCTGCTGGCCGAGGTGGCCGCCGAGTTCCTGCCGCCGGGCGTGCTGAACGTGGTGTGCGGGGACCGGGACACCGGTCGGGCACTGGTCACCCACCCGACCCCGCAGTTCGTCTCCATCACCGGATCCACCCGGGCCGGCAGGGAGGTCGCCCTGGCCGCGGCGCCCGACCTCAAGCGCACCCACCTCGAACTGGGCGGCAAGGCGCCGGTCATCATCTTCGACGACGCCGACATCGCCGCCGCGGCCGAGGGCATCGCGGTCGCCGGATACTTCAACGCCGGGCAGGACTGCACCGCGGCGACCCGGGTACTGGCGGCGCCGGGGGTACACGACGACTTCGTGGCCGCCCTCGCCGAGCAGGCACGCTCCACCAGGACGGGGGCACCGGACGACCCGGATGTCCTCTATGGACCGTTGAACAACGCCAACCAGCTGGCCCGGGTCACCGGCTTCGTGGAGCGGCTGCCCGACCACGCGTCGGTACAGGCCGGTGGCGCGCGGGTGGGCGACCGCGGGTACTTCTACGCGCCGACCGTCCTTTCTGGACTGAACCAGGACGACGAGATCATCCAGGACGAGGTGTTCGGCCCGGTCATCACCGTGCAGCGCTTCTCCGACGAGGACGAGGCGGTGCGCTGGGCCAACGGCGTCGAGTACGGTCTCGCCTCCTCGGTGTGGACCCGCGACCACGGCCGCGCCATGCGGGTCTCCCGGCGGCTCGACTTCGGCTGCGTCTGGGTGAACACGCACATCCCGCTGGTGGCCGAGATGCCGCACGGCGGGTTCAAGCACTCCGGCCACGGCAAGGACCTGTCCATGTACGGTCTCGAGGACTACACCCGGATCAAGCACGTGATGCACTACCTCGGAGGCTGACGTGTCCTCATCGGAAATCCACAAGCGCCGCACCGCCGCAGTCGCCCGCGGCGTCAGCTCCGTCATCAGCTCCTATGTGGACACCGCAGGCGGCGGCACACTGACCGATGTGGACGGTCGCGAGTGGATCGACTTCGCGTCCGGCATCGCGGTCACCAGTGTCGGCAACGCCGCACCCCGGGTGGTCGAGGCGGTACGGGAGCAGGTCGCGAGGTTCACCCACACCTGCTTCATGGTGGCGCCGTACGAGCTGTACGTGTCCGTCTGCGAACAGCTCAACGAGCTGACGCCGGGCGAGTTCGAGAAGCGCTCGGCGCTGTTCAACTCCGGCGCCGAGGCGGTCGAGAACGCGGTGAAGATAGCCCGGCACGCGACCGGCCGGCCGGCGGTCATCGCGTTCGACCACGCGTACCACGGGCGGACCAACCTCACCATGGCGCTCACCGCGAAGAGCATGCCGTACAAGCACCGGTTCGGTCCGTTCGCGCCCGAGGTGTACCGGGTGCCGATGTCGTACCCGTTCCGGGACGGCGGACTGTCCGGTGTGGACGCCGCGGCGCGCGCCGTGGACCTCATCGAGAAGCAGGTGGGTGCGGCGAACGTGGCGGCCGTACTCATCGAGCCGATCCAGGGCGAGGGCGGCTTCGTGGTACCCGCGCCCGGTTTCCTGCCGGCGCTCGCCGACTGGGCGCGGGGCAGCGGCGCGGTGTTCATCGCCGACGAGATCCAGACCGGCTTCTGCCGTACCGGCGACTGGTTCGCGTCCGAACACGAGCGCCTCACGCCGGACCTGGTGACCACCGCCAAGGGCATCGCCGGCGGCCTGCCGCTGGCCGGGGTGACCGGCCGCGCCGAGCTGATGGACGCGGTACACGTGGGCGGTCTGGGCGGCACCTACGGCGGCAACCCGGTCGCCTGCGCCGCCGCGCTCGCCGCCATGGACACCATGCGCGAGCTGGACCTGGCCGGTGCCGCCAGGGAGATCGAGTCGGTGATGCTGCCCTGGCTGCGTGCCCTGGCCGGGCAGCAGCCGGCCATCGGCGACGTGCGCGGTCGCGGCGCGATGCTCGCCGTCGAACTGGTCCACCCGGGCACCCTCGACCCCGACCCGGCGCTGACCGCCGCCGTCTCCCGGGACTGCCACGAGGCCGGCCTGCTGACCCTGACCTGCGGCACCTACGGCAACGTGCTGCGCTTCCTGCCGCCCCTGGTCACGCCGCCCGAGGTGCTGACCCGCGGCCTCGCCATCCTGGAGTCCGCGCTCACCGCCGCCCGCTGACCCGTGCGCCGGCCGCGCAACCCCAGCACCAGCAGCACCAGGCCGCCGGCGAACAGCACGACCCCCATGGCCGTGGCCGCGGTCATGAGCTGCCCGCCGGCCGCCGCCGGTCCGCCGAGGGTCAGGAACATGGTGAGGGTACGGGTACCGCCGCCGGGCGCGTAGCCGCGCACCACGAGCCGGTACCCGCCCCGCAGCTCCGCCGGCAGGTCGAGGTCGCCGGTCAGGTTGCCCGAGCCGTCCGAGGTGGTCAGCATGAGCTGCCGGGCGCCCGGGTACAGCCCGACGACCACGGGGGTACCCGGTGCGAAGCCGGCGCCGGTGAGCGTGGTGGTGCGCGCCGTGCCGGGGAACGTGCTCCCCGCCGAGCTGCCCAGCGCCGCGTCAGCCGCCGGTACCGCGTCCGGCAGCTCGGGCGCGCCCGGGGTGGCCGCGTTCGACGGGTTGCTCGGTGCGGACGCGCCGGCCTCGGTCACCGCGATCACGGTCACCGTGTACGTGGTGCCGTTCGCCAGCCCGGTGATGGTGCACGAGGTACCGGCCGTGGCCGTGGCCGTACAGGTGGCGCCGCCCGGACTGGCGATCGCACCGTACCCGCGCAGCCCGCCGGTACCCAGCGAGACCGGTGGACTCCAGGTCACCGCGAGCGACCCGTCCCCCGGTTCGGCGTGCGGGTCGGCCGGCGGCCCGGGCAGCACGTGCGGGCTGACCGGCGCCGAGGGCGGGCTGGTGGTCACCGAGCCGTCGCTGGCGAGCGCCGTGACGGTCAGCGTGTACGCCGTACCGTTGGCCAGCCCCGTGATCCGGCAGTGCGGGGCACGCGCCGACCGGCAGGTACCCCCACCCGGCTCGGCGGTCGCGACGTACCCGGTGACCCGGCCCGAGGCGGCCGGCGCGACCCAGGACACGTCGATGAACCCGTTCCCGCCGGTACCGGTGACCCGGATGGGCGGGTCGGGCGCGGTACGCACCGGTACCGCCGCCGCCCGGTCCGTGGTGCTCCGGTCGCCGAGCTGGCCCCGGGCGTTGGCGCCCCAGCAGTAGGCGGTCCCCGACCGGGCCAGTCCGCACGCGTGCCCCGCGCCCGCGTCGAGCTGGCTGAACCGCACCCCGGCCGGTACGGTCACCGCGACCGGCGCTCCGCCGGCGGCCCAGCAGTACGCGACTCCGGTCGCGGCGAGCGCGCAGGTCTGCCCGTACCCCGCGGCCAGCGTGGTGAACCGGGCCGGCGCCGGTACCGCGACCGGTGGCGAGGTGTCGCTCCAGCAGTACGCGACGCCGGTGCGGGACAGGGCGCAGGCGTGGTCGTCGCCGGTGTCGACCTGCGCCACCGGTACCCCGCCGAGGTCGACGGGCGCCGCCCGGCTCATCCCCGCCCAGCAGTACACGGTACCGCCCGTGGTCAGCGCGCACACCCCGCTTCCCCCCGCGGAGAGCTGGGCGGCGCCCTGCCCGGCGAGATCCACGAGCACTGGCGGGCTGCCCTGCGCCCAGCAGGACACGGTCCCGCCCTGGGACAGCGCGCAGGTGACCGAGGCGCCCACGGCGATCCCGGCGACCGGCACCGCGCCCGTGCTGACCCGCACCGGCGTGGCTCCGTCCCCGGCGCCCCAGCAGTACACGCCGCCGCCCGTGACCAGCGCGCAGGTGCGGTCGCCCCCGGCGGCGATGCCGGTGACGCGGCCCAGGTGGACCGGTGTCAGGTACGGCCGGTCGGTGCTGCCGCCGTCGCCGAGCTGGCCCCGGTCGTCGGCGCCCCAGCAGGACACGGCACCGGAGCGCAGCAGGCAGGTGTGGTTGTCACCGGCCGCGATCAGGGTGCTAGTCCCGCCCAGCACCGGCGCCGCCACGTCCTGCCCGGGCCACCCGGCCAGGCTCATCGGAACGGTGCCGAGCGGAGACGCGGCCAGGGCGACCGACGCCGCGGCCTGGAGGCACCGCGCCAGCCAGGGCGGGAGCCGCCGCAGCCGGTGACGCCTCCCCGCCGCGTGCATGCCGTCCTATCGGACGGCGCCCCTCGCGGGCTGAGCCGGGTTACCTGGTCTTGTGCCCCCGGCCGCGCGGCACGATCCACTCGTGCGGCTGTCCGGTGATCTCCGCGATCCGCTCGAAGTCGCTGTCGTAGTGCAGCACGGTCGCCCAGTTGGCCTCGGCGGTCGCGGCCACCAGCAGGTCGACCACGCCGACGCTGCGGTGTTGTCCCCGCTTGGCCAGATCCTGCTGCACCCCGAGCATCCGCTCGGCCGCGTGCTCATTACTCTCCAGCCACACCAGCGTCTCCAGTTGCCGGCGCCGCATCTGCAACCGCTCGTGGTTACGCGCGGAGAAGAGCATTTCCGCCGCGATCACCGGACAGGTCGCGATCGCGCCCTGCTGCGCGAGACGAGCGAAGCTGGCCCGGGCGGCCGGGTAGCGCAGCTGCTCCCACGCGGACTTGTCCACGAGGTAGGTCACCGCCACGCGAGAGCCCTCACGTCGCACTCGGCGAGATCCTCCGCCAGTTCCTGCGCCCACTCCAGCAGGTCATCGATGGCCCGCTGCCGGCGGTCGGCCACCTCGCGCAGGGCACGGTTGACCGTCTCCACCTTGGTGGTCGTGCCGTACTCGGCCATCGCGGCGGCGAGCACCTCATCGTCGATGTCGACCAGCGTCTTCGTCACGAGCGACCTCCCCAGGATATCTCCGACCCGGTCGAGGATATCCCACCCGCGATCACTCCCGCAGCCCCCACGGGGAGCCGTACGCGACGAGCGCGTCGAGGAACGGCACCGCGTCGAACGCCTCCGGACCCAGCACGCCGGTGCCCTGCCACGCGCCGGCGGCGAGCAGCTCCAGCGCCACGATCGGGTTGACCGCGGTCTGCCAGACCACCGCCTGGTGGCCGTACTCCGTCATGGACCACTCGTTGTCCACCACGTGGTACAGGTAGACCTCGCGCGGGGCGCCGTCCGGGCCGGTACCCCGCACCCAGGTACCGGCGCAGGTGCTGCCGCGCATCCGGTCGCCCAGGGTGGCCGGGTCGGGCAGGCACGCGGCCACCACGTCCCGCGGCGCGACCCGGGTACCGCGCACGTCCACCGGCCGCGCGCTGTCCAGGCCGAGCTTGTGCAGCGTCTTGAGTACGTCGATGAACTCGCTGCCCAGCCCGTACTTGAAGGTGACCCGGCTGGCCTTGACCCAGCGGGGTACCAGCAGCACCTCCTCGTGCTCCACGTTCACGCACTCGACCGGGCCGATGCCCGCGGGGAAGTCGAACACCTCGGGCTCGGAGAACGGCTCGGTGGTGTACCAGCCGCGCCCGTCCTCGTACACCACGGGCGGGTTGAGGCACTCCTCGATGGTGGTCCAGATGGAGAAGGTCGGGGCGAACGCGTACCCGTCGACGACCAGGTTCGCGCCGTCGCGTACCCCCAGATCGTGAATCGTGTCGAAGAGATGGTCGGCCGCGTAGCGCGCGAAGACGTCGGAGAGGCCGGGCTCCACGCCGATGCCCGTCAGGGCGAGGCGCCCCGCGTCGCGCCAGCGGTCGGCGGCGGCGAACTGCTCGTCGCCGAGCTTGACCCCGCACTGCCGGTAGGGATCGGTGGGGTGCGGTCGGGACAGCGACATGGCCATGTCGAGGTAGTCCGCGCCGGCCTCGAACGCACCGTTGAAGATGGGCATGACGAAGCGCGGGTCGACGGCGTTCAGCACGTGGGTGATCCGGTGCTCGCGGCACAGCTCCGCGACCTCGCCCGCGGCCGAGGCGTCGACCCGGGCCGGGTGGAACCGGCCGTCCGCGACGGACGCCACCGCCCGTTGCGCGCGGGCCAGGTCGTAGTCGGCCACCACGAAGTGTTCGAAGAAGTCGCGCCGGGCGGCGATCGCGACGGCGGCCGAGCCGACCCCGCCGGCACCGAGGAGGAGTACCCGCAGCATCGCCGTAGGGTACGAAGTCTCTACGGATTCCGCAAGGATTTACATTGCTGTCAACGGAATCAGTTGCTTAAAGGCCGATCATCAGCGAGAATCCTGAGCGTGACCGAACCTCCTCTCCTCGATGACGTCAACAAGCGCATCATCGAGCAGCTGCAGCAGGACGGGCGCATGTCTTACGCGAGCCTGGCCAAGGTGGTCGGGTTGTCCGAAGCGGCGGTGCGCCAGCGGGTGCAGCGCATGCTCGACGCGGGCGTGATGCAGATCGTCGCGGTCACCGACCCGCTCACCCTCGGCTTCACCCGCCAGGTGATGATCGGCCTCAAGGTCGAGGGCGACATGCGCATGGTCGCGGAGAAGCTCGCGAAGATTCCGGAAGTGGACTACGTGGTCATCTGCGCGGGCGCGTACGACCTGCTCGCCGAGCTGGTCTGCACCGACGACGACCACCTGCTGACGCTGCTCAACGACCAGATCCGCACGGTGCCCGGGGTGACCGCGACCGAGACGTTCGTGTACCTGAAGCTCGCCAAGCAGACCTACGCATGGGGGACGCGATGACCGCCCAGCAAGCCGACCAGATGCTCTCCGACCAGGCCCGTGACCATCTCTGGATGCACTTCACCCGGCTGTCCGCGTACGCCGAATCGGCGGTACCCGTGATCGTGCGGGGCGAGGGGCCGTACGTGTACGACAGCGCCGGGCGGCGGTACCTGGACGGGCTGTCCGGGCTGTTCGTCGTGCAGGCCGGGCACGGGCGGCAGGACCTGGCCGAGGCGGCCGCGAAGCAGGCGAGCGAGCTGGCGTACTTCCCGCTCTGGTCGTACGCGCACCCGGCCGCGATCGAGCTGTCCCGGCGCCTGTCCGAGCTGGCACCCGGCGACCTGAACCGCGTCTTCTTCACCACCGGCGGCTCCGAGGCCGTCGAGTCGGCGTGGAAGCTGGCCCGCTCGTACTTCAAGCGGACCGGCAAGCCGACCAAGCACAAGGCGCTCTCGCGCCACATCGCGTACCACGGCACCTCGATGGGCGCGCTGTCCATCACCGGCCTCGCCGCCATCAAGGCGGAGTTCGAGCCGCTGGTGCCGTCCACGTTCCGGGTACCGAACACCAACTACTACCGGCGCCCGGCCGGCTCGGGCGACACGCCGGAGGAGTTCGGCATCTGGGCCGCCGACCGGATCGCCGAGGCGATCGAGTTCGAGGGCCCGGACACGGTCGCCTGCGTGTACCTCGAACCGGTGCAGAACTCCGGTGGCTGCTTCCCGCCCCCGCCCGGCTACTTCCAACGGGTACGGGAGATCTGTGACGCGTACGACGTGCTGCTCATCTCCGACGAGGTGATCTGCGCGTTCGGCCGGCTGGGCGAGTACTTCGGCGCCCAGCGGTACGGCTACCAGCCCGACATCATCACCTGCGCCAAGGGCCTGACCTCAGGCTACGTTCCGCTCGGCGCGATGATCGCGTCGGACCGGCTGGTCGAGCCGTTCCTGCACGAGACCAGTTCCTTCGCACACGGCGTCACGTTCGGCGGGCATCCGGTTGCCGCCGCCGTGGCCCTGGCCAACCTCGACATCTTCGCCCGCGAGGATCTCAACGGGCACGTCCGGACCAACGAGGGGGTGTTCCGGAACTACCTGGAGAGACTGACCGATCTGCCGATCGTCGGTGACGTCCGCGGCGACGGCTACTTCTACGGCATCGAACTGGTCAAGGACAAGGCCACCAAGCAGACGTTCAACGACGCCGAGTCGGAGCGGCTGCTGCGCGGGTTCCTGTCCAAGGCGCTGTTCGAGGCCGGGCTCTACTGCCGTGCCGACGATCGGGGGGATCCGGTCATCCAGCTCGCTCCCCCGCTGATCTGCGACGAGACCCACTTCGTGGAGATCGAACGGATCCTGCGGGCCGTGCTGACCGAGGCATGGCAGCACATCTGAACACGGGATCGCCGCAGCCGGGTGCCCGCACCCGGCTGCGGCGTCTCCCCGAGAAGGCTTCCTTCGACCGCGCGGACCTGGACTCCATTCTGGACACCGGCCGGGTCGCCCATGTGGGTATCGACGGGCCGTTCGTCATTCCGATGGGGTACGCGCGGGACAGCGATCGGGTACTGATCCACGGCTCCACCGGCAGCCGGCTGCTGCGTACCCTGGCCGGCGGCGCACCCGCCTGCCTGACCGTGACCCTGCTGGACGGCCTCGTACTGGCGCGCAGCGCGTTCGAGTCCTCGATGAACTACCGCTGTGCCATGGTCTTCGGCTCGTTCTCCACTGTGGACGGTCCGGACAAGCTCCCGGCACTGCGGGTACTCAGCGACCACCTGCTGCCCGACCGGTGGCCGCTGCTACGCCCGCCGCTGGCCAAGGAGCTGGCCGCGACGCTGGTACTCGCGCTCCCGCTGATCGAGTGGTCAGTCAAGGTGAGCGACGGGCCACCGGACGACCCGCCGGAGGATCTGGACTGGCCGGTCTGGGCCGGCGTCATCCCCATCACCGAGACCCTCGGCACGCCTGTGCCCGCACCGGAGCGCACATGACCGACCACCGGTCCCTCTCGTTCTGGATGTCCACTGTGGACGACGATCTGGCGCCCCGTCCGGCGGTGCCGGGGGACCTCGACGTGGACGTGGCGATCGTGGGTGGCGGGTACACCGGGCTGTGGACCGCGTACTACCTCGCCCGCACGGACCCGTCGGTACGGGTGGCGGTGCTGGAGTCGGAGATCTGCGGCTTCGGCGCCAGCGGGCGCAACGGCGGCTGGTGCTCCGCCCTGTTCCCCAAGTCGGTCGCCGGGCTGGCCCGCCGGTACGGCCGGGACCGCGCCGTCGCCCTGCACCGGGCCATGCAGTCCACAGTGGACGAGGTGGGCCGGGTGGCGGCGGCGGAGGGCATCGACTGCCACTACCGCAAGGGCGGCACGGTCGTGCTGGCCCGGACCGGAGCGCAGCTGACCCGGGCCCGGGCGGAGGTCGCCGAGGCGCGCGGGTACGGCTTCGGACCGGCCGACCTCGACCTGCTCGACGCGGGCGAGGCGCGGGCCCGGTGCGGCGCGACCGAGGTGCTGGGCGGCACGTACACGCCGCACTGCGCGGCCATCCACCCGGCCCGGCTGGTACGCGGGCTGGCCCGGGCGGCGGAGCGCCGGGGAGTCACGGTGTACGAGGGCAGTCCGGCCCTGGACCTGCGCCCCGGCGCGGTACGCACCCCGCACGGCACCGTACGCGCCGCCACGGTGGTACGCGCGACCGAGGCGTTCACCGCGCGCCTGCCCGGGTACCGGCGCACCCTCGCCCCGGTGTACTCGCTCGTGGTGGCGACCCAGCCGCTGCCCGCCTCGTTCTGGGACGGTGCCGGGCTGGCCGACCGCGAAACGTTCAACGACCACCGGCACCTGATCATCTACGGCCAGCGCACCGCGGACGACCGGCTCGTCTTCGGTGGGCGGGGTGCGCCGTACCATTTCGGTTCCCGGGTGCACCCGGCGTACGACCGGGAGCCGCGGGTCTTCGCCGAGCTGCGCCGGGTACTGGTCGAACTGTTCCCGGCGCTCGGTCCGCAGGCACCGGTCGAGTACACCTGGGGCGGCCCGCTCGGCGTACCCCGCGACTGGTGCGCCTCGGTCGGCCTGGACCGGGCGCGCGGCCTGGCCTGGGCCGGCGGGTACGTCGGGGACGGGGTCGCCACCACGAACCTGGCCGGCCGTACCCTCGCCGACCTGATCCTGTCCCGCGACACGGAGCTGACCCGGCTGCCCTGGGTGGGCCACCGCTCGCCGCGCTGGGAGCCGGAGCCGCTGCGCTGGCTGGGCGTCAACGCCGGCCTGCGCGCGATGACCTGGGCGGACGCGGAGGAGGCCCGCACCCACCGCCCCTCCCGCGCCGCCTCGGTCTTCGCCCGCCTCCTCGGCGGCTGAACTCACCGTGATCATGCGGGTGGCCCGGGGATGAGCCGCGGCCCGGGGATGATCGGAATCTGCCGGCAGATCGCTCACTCACGTTGACGATCTGCCGGCAACCTCCGATCACCCAGCGGACTCAGCGGGAGGGTGGGATGACGCGCAGGTGGCCGCGG
>DATEJJ010000716.1:0-3389 GCA_035278125.1 Rugosimonospora sp. | reverse complement strand
CCGGCACCGACCCTCACGCTGACCGACCCCATGGCCCCGCTGGTCAGCCCGGACCCGGCCACCACGGCGGAGTGGCGGGCGCTTGACGCCGCGAGCAGCCGATACGCGCAGCGCCGCGCTGGGCAGGCCGCCCGGATGCTGCGCGAGCTGTTCCCGGCCGCGCACCGGGTGGTGTTCGACCGGGACGAGGACCTCGTCCACGGGGTTCAGGCCACGCTGCTGACCGTGCGGGACAGCCGGGGCGCGCTGCTGTGGCACGACCCGGCGATCGCCGAGCACCCGGACGCGCTGGCGCTGGCCGAGGCCGAGGCGTACGGCGGGCCGCTGCGTCCACACCTGGACGCCGCCACCCGCCAGGCGATCGAGGCGCTGATCGAAGACGCCGACGCGACCGGCCCGCACCACTTCTTCCCCGCCGTGCCGGACGGACCGGAAACAGACGGCGACCCGGTGTGGCAGCACCGCGACCTGCGCGAGCTGGTCGTCGCGGGCCTGCTCGCCGACCTCGACCGGCTGGACCGCGACGGCGGTGACCCGCCCGGCCCGCACCAGCGGGCGGTGACCGAGCTGCGCGCACTGCTGCGCGACTGGCGCCACTACGACGACACGGCGCTGGTCGGCCTGGCCGAGCAGGTGCTGGCGCACTACGGCTGCTGGGACGACGACGACCACGACGCGGCCGTCGCCCGGCGCGCCCGCCACCGCGCCGGCGTCGACCCGGAGCTGTGCGCCTACGACGGCTCCAACGAGCCGCAGAAACGCGCGCTGACCGGCCGGGAACGCGACATCCTCACCCGGCTGCTCAACGACCTCCTGTTCGCCCTCGACCGGGGCGGCGCCGACGCGGCGCGGGTCCACCAGGCCGTGCGGATCTTCGGCGACCAGGACGTCCAGACGCTGACCGAGATCCGCTTCGTGATCGACCCCCGCACCACCTGACCCGGAAAGGGGAAAGCCATGAGCACCGACAATGCGCAGATCACCTCGGCGCGGGCGGCGGTCACCGCGGCCACGGAGGCCAGCGAGCGGGCGGCCACCCGCCTCGCCGAGCAGTGCTGCCGGTTGGCCGCGCTGCTGGTCACCTCGCTGCTGCCGGACGCTGCGGTGCTGGTCTTCGACCGCGACGAGTACGCGGCCCGGTCGGACACCAGGATCGCGCTGGTCCACATCCGCGACGCCGCCGGGGCGCTGCTGTGGTACGACCCGGAGTCCGCGTTCGCCGAGCACCCGCACGCCCGCGCGCTGGGTACCCCACCGGCGCTGGCCTTCGACGTGCTCGACGACATTCAGGACCAGCTCGCCGTCGCGTACGACGCGCTGCCCGGGCACTTCGAGCCGAGCATCGACGGCGCCGAACAGATGCCCTGGGCCAACCTGCTCGCCCTGCCCATCCCGCCACCGAAGCAGACCGGCGTACCCGCCGGCCGGGAGGTCGTCGTGGAGGCGCCCGGCCGGGTCGAGCACCGGTTCCTGCTCGACGGTGACGACACCGTCCTGGTCCTGGTCGACGGCGAGGCGGCGCTGGCCGTCGACCGCCACGGCCCGGCCCGCTGATACGGGCAGGTGTGGCAGCGACTGGACCCGGCCGGCCAGCTCACCGACCGGACGGTGTCCATCGAGGGCATCACCTCCGAGGCGATGTGGCGCGACCTGGAGGCCGCGCTCGGCCTGGCCCGCTTCGAGCTGGGCCGGTTCAAGGAGTGGGTCGGTGGCGGTCCCCGGCACCTGTCCAGCCAGCACGGCTACGACCTGGACGCGGCCGTCGCCTGGGCACGCCAGCACGGGCTGACCTACGAGGACGAGCGGAGCGTGCGGGTGCCCGGCGACGCGCGGCGCCGCGTCGACGACGAGCTGACCGGGCGCACCCTGCATGTTCTGGAGTGGGACCGGGGCGAGCACGGCGTCCACTACTACCTGCGGGCATCCCGGGCGGGTGCGCTCGCGCTGCGCCACGAGCTGATCGTGGAGCACTGGGACAAGGTCAGCGGGTACGACGAGGTTCCCGACCGGCCGCCCGCCGACCCGGCCGCCGCGCTGCGGATCTGGCACGAGGCCAACCACACCCACAGCGACCCCGACGTCGGCGTGTTCACCGTGGGTACCGCCGTCATCGCCGGCTGAGCCCAGCACGACAGGCGCCGCCCGGCTCTGGACCGACCGTGGGCCGGGCGGCGAAACGTGTGGCCAGGAAACCAGTCGCAAGGGTACCGCCCACTGTAGACATAGGGTATCATTATAGGTGGAGCGAGGGTCGGCACCCGGACTCCAGACCAGAAGCCCGACCGACGAAGGGACACGACCGTGGGCGAGTCTCCGCTGACCTACGCGCACGCCGACAAGGTGGCCACCCTGACCGAGCGGGTGCGCCGCGCCCACCCGCAGGCGCTGGCCTGGGCCGGCGGCCAGGTGACGGCCCTCCAGCACGCGCTCAACCTGCCGGACAACCCCGAGCGCCGGGCGGCGCTGAGCGTGTTCGTCGCCGCGCACCAGCACCTGACCTCCACCGAGCTGGCGCACCTGCCCGGCCGCGACGCGGTCGCCAACGACGTGCTGACCACCGCGCTGCACCTGGCGTCGGGCATCGACTGGGCCGCCACCTCCGTCGAGGTGTACCAGCTCGGCGACGGCCGGTGGCGGGTGGCCATGGACTGCGGCCACGGGATGCAAGACGTGCCGGTGCCGGCGCCCGAGACCCCCGCCACGCCCGGCGGCGCGGCATGAGCGCCAAGACCCTGCCGAGGCGGGAGCACACCACCTGCGAGCACTGCGGCCGGGCGCTGGTGCGCCTGGCCGGCACCCGCCACTGGCGGCACGTGCCGGCAGCCGGATCGTGCGGCGATCCCGACGCCCAGCCGGTGCGCCCGGGCTCGGCACTGCGGGTGCTGCTGCTGGCCCTGCTGGCCACGGGAACGTGCGAGATCACCCTCTACGAGGACGGCGTCGAGATCGGCGGCCCGTACGACGCGAGCCTGCTGTTCCTACGCGGCAGCTTCACCACCGAGCAGGTCGCCGGACTGCTCGGCGTCCCGGTCGAGGCGGTCGACGACGAGCGCGCCACGCCGGTCGCGCACCGGCCGGGCGACGACCCGCACTACACCCGCCACAACCTGACCCTGCTCGGCGACGCGGCGGCGTGGCGGTACCCGGCCGACGCGCAGGCGGCCGACCTGTCTGACCACTTCTGGCTGGCCGCGCTCGGCGTCGAGGTCATGGTCCGCCGCCGCGACGACGGGGTGTACGTCAGCGTCGAGAACGACGCGATCGACCCCGACCACGGGCCGCTCCTGGTGGAGGTCAATCAGGGTGGCGCCAATCCCTACGGCGACGACCACCACGACAACGCGGATGGCGACGGGGGCGCCTCGTGACGCGGGCCTCGGCGGTGGCTG
>DATEJJ010000715.1:0-15828 GCA_035278125.1 Rugosimonospora sp. | reverse complement strand
CGGTGGACCGGCATCGCCGGGCCCGGCCGGCGCCACCGGTTCAGACGGTGGCTCAGGCAGTGGCTCGGGCAGCTCAGGCGGCGTGAAGGCCGCCCAGCGCGCGGTGTGTGCCGCCTGGGCCAGCGCCAGCGCGACCTCCAGGCTGCTGGGCCGGTCCTGCGGTCGCCGGGCGAGGCAGCGTTCGATCAGGTGTGCCACCGGCGGCGGGAGGTCGGGGGTCAGCGGCGGCAACGGCACGGTACCCGACCCGGTCGGCGCCCCGTTGACGGTCTGGTGCAGCAGCACCCCGAGCGCGAACACGTCAGCCGCCGGGTGTACCAGCACGTCCGGCTCGACGCGCTCCGGCGCGATGAAGGCGGGTGTCTCGGGCTGCGTGTGCGCCGACTCCGGTTCGCCGATCGTCGCGCAGATCCCGAAGTCGATCACCTTGGCGCCGCCGGGCGCGAGGAGCACGTTGGCGGGGTTGATGTCCCGGTGCACGAGTCCGGCCTCGTGCGCGGCCAGCACCGCGGCCGCCACCTGGGCGCCGATCCGCACCGCCTCGGGCCACGGCAGGGGCCCCTCGGTCAACCGCTGGTCGAGGCTGGGCCCCTCGACCAACTCCAGCACGATGTACGGCACCCGGTCGCCGTCGGCCTCCACCGCCTCGCCGTAGTCGTGGACACCGGCGATGTTGGGGTGGGTGATCCGGGCGGCGGCCATCGCCTCCTGCCGGATCCGGGCCGGGAACTCCTCGTCGCCGGCCGGTACCAGCATCTTGACCGCGACCTGCCGGCCAAGCAGCTCGTCGTACCCGCGCCAGACCACCGACCCGCTCCCGGTACCCAGTACCGCCGCGAGCCGGTACCGCGTACCGAGCAGTCGCATGGTGTCCACAACAGTTGGAGTGTGCGCGCTATCGATCTCTGCGCACAGGCTCCGGCGCCAGAAGCAAGGCATCCGTAAGACCCGGCTCCGGCAGGCCGCCGCAGGTGTTGTCGGCCGCCCGCTTGAACACGACCCGGACCTGCTGGTGTAGTCGGCGCAGGAGAACGCGACAATCACCAACGCCACCAGCGTCCTGGGCCTCAGCGGCGCGCTGCAGGGGACGCAGCAGGGCCAGACCTCGTCCACCGCGTTCGCGTCCGGTGGCCGCAACGGATACAACCCGACCGCATTCACCAACCCGACAAGCTTCACCCTGGAGTGTTTGGTTCCGCGCCGGCGGCGTGCGCGGCTCCGCCCACGGCTGGACCATCACCGGCTTCGGCCCGGCCGCGGAAGGAAACGACAACGGCGGCGGCCAGTCCATGGACCGCCGCCTCTACCTCGACACCACCTCGACGGCCAACTCGCCGCCTCGGCCAGCCTGCCGGCCGGCTACTACCTCGGCAGCCTGGACGAGGTCGCCGTGTACGGCAGCGCCCTGTCCGCCCAGCGCTACCACGCCAACCACTAATCTTGCCGGCGCCGTGGCACCATCGACGGATGATCCGGACACTGCCGCGAGTCGTCCCGGCCGCGCCCGGCAAGCCGGTGCGCGCCGAGGCACACGCCGCCCAGCAGGCATCGCGCGCGATCGCCGAGGACCCGTCACGGTGGTCGGCGCAGCAGGCCCGGCAGACCATCCAGCGGTACGCCGAACTCGCGCCCGTCTGGGACACCGAGCGCGGCGGCTACCGTCCGGTACCGCTGGCCGACGCGCTGGCCCGTGGCGGACCGCTACCGGCCGGTACCTGCGCCGAGGTCGGCTGCGGCACCGGGCTGCTCACCCCGCTGCTGGCCAGCGTGTGGCCGCGGGTGGTGTGCCTGGACCTGAGCCCCGCGATGCTGGACCGCTCCCGCGCGCCGTGGCGGGTGCTCGCCGACGCGTCCCGCCTGCCGCTGCCGGACGGGCGGGCCGCCGCCGTTGTGCTCGCCGACACACCCCTGTTCGCCGGGGAGGTGGTGCGGGTACTGGCGCCCGGCGGCGTGGTGGTGTGGTCCAACGCACTGGGTACCGACGCGCCCCACCACGTACCGGTCGCGACCGTACTCGACGCGCTGGCCCGCGCCTCCGGGGTGGCCTGGTCCGCGCTGACCGCCGAGGCCGGTTGGGGCCTGTGGGCGGTGCTGCGCCACGGCTGACAGGCTGCGACCAACCCATCACCCGATCGCATTATTGAAGTCTTTGTATTCCATTGTGGAGAGTCCATACCGGAGCGGTAGCGGGTGCCAATATCCGACGTGGGGTCCCCAGGAGCACCGGATGGATGTAAGACTGCTTCGGGGCAGGGGGGCCATACCGCACGTCAACTGGCGGGTGTAAGTGGCCATACACACGCAGCGATGGCGATCGGATGACGTATCAGGACGCGCAGGGGAATGTCCATTCCGCTGTGCCCAGCAACGAGCACGAGGCGGCGCCGGACGGGTACGTTCCGCAGGCGTACGCGACGCCGGAGGTACCGGACAGCTACCGTGAACCGGAGTCCCGCGAGTGGCCGGTCGCGGGCCAACCGGCCGAGGTACCCGCGGATTGGCCCTCGGCCGGCCTCCCGCAGCGCGCCGCGGCGCACCGTGCCACGCAGGTCGAGCGGGAGCCCGCAGTACCGGACGAGCCGCTGCCCGCCTCGGAGCACCAGTATGTGGACTGGATCAAGGGTCTCGGCGTCGAGGACGAGGCCGAGGAGCAGTGGGCGACCATACCGCCACCGATCGTCGAGCCGAACGCCGAGTTCGCCCAGGATTGGCCCGAACTTGACGCCGCTGAACTCGGCACCGAGTCTCAGCCCGACGCCGGCGCTGGGCAGCCGGCCGAACAGCGCGGCGAACCGCTGGACCGTGGGAGCGAGCCCGCACTGGGGCATGACCACGCGGCCCGGGAGTGGCCCGTGCCGGACCGACCGCAGGCGGGGCCTGCCGGGCCCGGTCCAGACTGGCCCCAGGCTGGGCCGCCAGCACCCGCGCCCGACTGGCCGCAGGCGGGGCCTTCGGAGTTCGCGCCGCCGGTGAGCGGGGCTGGACCCGGCTTTCCGGCTTTCCACGCGGAGGGGATGTTTCCGGAGCAACCTCCGCTCGCGGGCGATAGGACGCTGTCGGACCGCGCCGCATTCCAGGAAGAGCGGGCAATACCGGACCCGGTGCCGTTCCAACCGGAATCGGCGTTCCAACCGGAATCGGCGTTCCAACCGGAATTAGCGTTCCAGCCCGAACCGGCGTTCCAGGCATTCCACGCGTTCCGGGACCAGAAGGCGGTCGAGGGCGGCGCCGTGCCATCCGATGCGCCGCCGTTCCAGTACGAGCCGGCACCGCAGGACCAGCGGTCGATGCAAGGCGCTGCCCCGTCTGACCACGTGCCGCCGTTCGAGCACGAGGCGCCGTTCGAGCACGAGGCGCCGTTCGAGCACGAGGCGCCGTTCCCTGACGACCAGACGTTCCACCACGACCCGGCATCGCCGCACGCACCGACGTTCCAGCACGGATTGGCGTTGGGAGCCCAGCAAGCGTTCGACGAGCCGGTGCCGCATGACGCAGCGACCTTCCGTAGCGACCCGGCGTCCCCCGACGGCCCGGCCTCCCCCGACCACCCGGCGTCCTACAACCAACAGGCGGCTCCCTACCAGCCGCCGTTCCACGTCCGGCCGCTGTTCCAGAACCCGCACCCGGTCCAAGATCACACGATCAGCGACCCGCGGGCACGCCATGACCACCTGCCGTTCCACGACCCGCACACGATCGACAACCAGCAGGCGTTCGACGACCCACAAGCGTTCCCCGACCCACAAGCGTTACCCGACCGGCACGCGATCCAGGACCCGAACGCATACCAGGACCAGCACACGGACCAGCACACGGTCCACGACCCGCAGGCATTCCAAGACCCGCAGGCATTCGAGGACGGGCAAACGTTCGAAAACCAGCAGGCGTTCGAAGACCAGCAGGCGTTCGAGGATGAGCAGGCATTCCAAGACCCGCAGGCGTTCGACCACCAGCAGCCGTTCGACGGCGACGACGCCGCGACCGAAGACCACCACGCATTCCAGATCGAGCCGCAATTCCACGACCAGCCGCAATTCCACGACCAGCCGCCGTTCCAGGAACGGCACGCGGTCCGGGGCGGGCCGGACGACCGGGCCACGGATGACTGGTACGGGTCTATCCCCTTGCCGGTGACCGTCGACTTCGTCGACACCGGGCGGACCCGCGGGCCGAGCGGCGAATGGCCGCGCCTGGACGCGCCACCCCCGCGCCCCGCCGCGCTGACCGATGACTCCGCGTACCACGGACTTGACGACCATCAGCTCGTCGGCGGCGGCGACCCACCCTCGGTCGGCCGGCGCCGCAGACCCGGCGGCTGGCGGCCGTACCGGATGTATGTCATCGCCGCCGCGGCTGTGCTGCTGGCCGCGGCCGGAGCCATCGCGGGCATCACCTTCTCGAACACGGCGGCCCAGTCGGCCGCGCCGACCGCCTCGCACGGCACCAGCGCCGGACCCGCCGTGCCGTTGAATGTCGCCGACTCGCCCTCGCCGTCGACCGGGCCGGCCACCGGTACGCCGTCCGTGTCCCCCTCGCCGCTCGCCAGCCCGACCTCCACAGGCCGCGCGACCGCGACGCCGACGACTACGCACAGCGTCAAGCCGTCGCCCACGCATTCGGCCACGTCGCCGAAGCCCTCGCCGTCACCGTCGCCATCCCCCTCCCCGTCACCGTCGCCGTCACCCTCCGCCTCACCCATCCAGAGCCCCTGAGCCGTCGCCTCGTCGCACGCCCTTCCTCCGGCGGCCACCGCGGTTGGTCGCGGCCGCGCACGTCGTATGTCCACGTCGGACGGTTGACCGGACAGGAGCGCCAGCGCCGGGACGCCGGGCGAGGTCGGCGCCGGCATCTCGGTGTGATCCACACGCGCAGCGGGCGCTGGACGCGGTCAGCCCCGGGCCGGCCGACCGGGTCAGGGAGGTCGGCACGGTCGAGTTGAGTGGTGGCGTCCAGGACCCGCGCGGGCGGTGGCTGCGCGACGGGTCGCTGCCGCTGGTACCCGCCTCCGCCGCGCTGCGCCCGGTCGCGCCCGCGCTCGCCTGGTAGCCGCCCTGACGCGGGCGGCGGCTGCAAGTTTCAACTCCCCGGCTGGGCGGTAGCGACACCACGGGCCGGGAACGAAATCCACGATTGACACCGACCGGCCTGTCCGGTGAGCCTCGCTGCAAGCATCCATCGATGGTTACCTTGGTCGAGGAGAGACGATGAGTCGTCGGCGTGCCCTGCTGGCCGGGGCGGCGATCGGTCTGCTGGTCACCGGAGTCGCGGCGGTGACGCTGCCGGCCTCGGCCGCCGGCGGCGGCTGCTCGGTGGCGTACACGGTGCAGAGCCAGTGGCAGGGCGGGTTCACCGGCAGCGTCGTCATCACCAACCTCGGCAGCGCCGTCACCAGTTGGTCGCTCGGATTCGACTTCCCCGACGCGGGGCAGCAGGTGACCCAGGGCTGGAACGCGACCTGGAGCCAGTCCGGCAGCCACGTCACGGCCGCGAGCGCGAGCTGGAACGGGGCCCTGGGTACCAGCGCCTCGACCACCATCGGGTTCACCGGCGCCTGGACCGGCACCAACCCGGTGCCGGCAAGCTTCACCCTCAGCGGCGCGGCGTGCGGTGGCGGCTCGCCGTCCCCCACGGCCACAGCCCTGCCACCGTCCACAGTGCTCACTCAGGCGAGCACCGCCGGCCGGGTCAAGGACCTCGGCACGACCGTGCAGTACACCTGGCCCGGCGTCTACTTCGAGGGCCGCTTCCACGGCACCGGCGTCGGCATCGTGCTCAACGACAGCAACAACGATTACGACGTCCAGGTCGACGGCACCACCGTGGCCAGTCTCGTGACGCCCGGCCAGACCACCTACTGGGTCAACAACCTGACCAACACCGACCACAGTGTACGGTTGGTCAAGCGCACCGAAAGCCCCTGGATCTACGGCCAGTTCGGCGGATTCGTCGCCGCCAGCGGTGGCACCATCCTCGCGAAACCCGCCGCCCGCTCCCGGCAGATCGAGTTCATCGGCGACTCGTTCACCGCCGGATACGGCAACATGTCCACCACCCGCGACTGCTCCGGCAACGGCGGCGTGACCCGCAACAGCGACGCGGACCAGAGCTTCGGCGCCCTGACCGCGCACACTCTCAACGCCGACTACCAGATCAACGCCTGGTCGGGCCTGGGCATGGTCCGCAACTACGCGGGCAGCAACACCGACATCAGCTTCCGCGCCTACTACGACCGCACCCTCCAGGCCGCCACCACCGAGACCTGGACCAACCCGCCGACCTGGCACCCGCAACTCGTCGTCGTCGGGCTGGGCATCAACGACTTCTCCACCGCCCTCAACGCCGGCGAACAGTGGGCCACCACCGACCAGCTGGTCGCCGCGTACAAGACCGCCTACCAAGGCTTCATCGACAAGCTTCGCAGCCGGTACGGCGCGGGCACCATCATCGTGGTCAGCGCCACGCTGCTCTCGAACACGACACTGTTCGCCGACACCGCGCAGCAGATCGTCAGGGACCGCAACGCGCAGGGCGACAACCGCGTCGTCTACTGGTACTACGACGATCCGAACCTGGACCGGCTCGGCTGTGACTGGCACCCCTCCCTGCACGACGACCGCATCATCTCCGGCCTGCTCAACACGTTCATCGGCACCCTGCCGCTCAGCTGGTAGCCGGTGTGCAGGGCTGGTAGCCGGTGTGTCAGGGACGGTGGAGGGTGGCCAGGGCGCGCTCCAGCTCCCAGTAGGCGCGCATGGTCGCGATCCGGCCGTCCGCGCCGAGTTGGTAGGTGGCCACGAGTTCGGTGTCCACCTGGCTGCCGTCGGGCAGCACGGTGCTGAAGGTCGCGACGTTCGCGCAGTACGGGCCGTTGGCGAACGAGTCGGTGACGGTGAAGTGGAACGACCGTACCGGCGCGATGGCGGTGTCCCAGAACGCGCCGATGGCCGCCCTGCCCCGGTGCCCGTCGCCGGACTCGTCGAACATGGACGGACCCGCCGGGTCCTGGAGCACGGCATCGTCGGCGAACAGCGCGAGCCACTCGTCCTTGGCCTTGCGCCCGACGGCGTCGTACGACCGCTGGGATGCGAGCCGGGCCGGGTTGTCACCGTCGGGTGCCGTCCAGCTGATGTAGGGAGACTCGATCACGGCATTACTGTAACGTGTTCTAATTCGTTGTGCTACCCGCCGCGTATCTGAGCGTCCGGCTCGTGGTAGCGGCGGCCGAACCGGTGCACATCGCCGACTGTCCAGTGTAGACAAACCGGGTCGAGCAGTTCTCGTTGTCGGTGACGGTCAGCCGTACCCGGTAGGTGCCGGGCGCGCGGTACGTGTGCCGTACCCGCGGGCCGGTGCTCCGGGCCGAATGGCCGTCGCCGAAATCCCAGTCGTACCACGCCACCCAGCCGTCCGGGTCGGTGGACGCCTCCGCACCGAACCGGCTCGGGGCACCGGCGGCGCCCGCGGTCGCGGTGAACGAGGCCACCGGCCCCAGGTCGGGCAGCACGCTCACGGCGTGGAAGGCCGGCCGCGTTCCCCCTGACGGCACCGTCTGGATCGGCGCCAGGGCGCCCCTGGACCCGACGGCGAACACGGTCAGCGTACCGCTGAAGTAGTCGCTCACGTACACGTGCCGGCCGTCGGGGCCGTACGCGATCCCGACCGGGTCGGCCAGCGGGTACGAGTCGGTGGTCGGCGCCAGCGTCCCGTCCCCGTCGATGGCGTATCCGATCACCGCGCCGGGTGGCGCTCCTGCCGGCCCGAGCCGGGCGACGCGCAGGTACCGGCCGTCCGGGCTCACCGCGGCACCCTCCGGGAACTCCCCCGTGCTCATCCGCGTGACGCTGGTGAGGCTGCCGTCGGCATGGACCCGGAACCCGAACACGTCATCCGTCCGCTGGCAGACCACGTAGACGAACCGCCCGTCCGGGGTGATCACGGTCTCGGCGCCGGAGATGCCGATGCCGACCTGCGCGACCCGGCGCAGCGGCCGCCCGTCCGCGCCGATCGCCAGACCGGTGAGCGTGGTCGGCGCGGTATCGGTGGGCTGGCCGTGACTGACGTAGACGTACCGCCCGTCCGGGGTCACGGCGACACCCTTGGCCTCCGGCGCGCCGGTGTCCACGGTGACCGGCCGGGCCAGGCTTCCGTCACGCTGCACCGTGAAGGCGGTGAGCGTACCGCCGCTGAAACTGTCCACATAGACCGTACGTCCGTTCGGTGCGATGGCGATACCGAACGCACCCGGAACCGCGACGCTGCCGGACCGGGTCAGCGCACCCCGCGCGCCGACCCGGTACAGGTCGACGACTCCGGCGAGGAAGCTCGACGTGTAGGCGTAGCGCAGGTCGGGTGTGAAGACCATACCGCGCGCGCCCAGCGACGCGACCGCGGTATCGACCGGAGTCACCGTGCCGCCGGCACGGACAGCGAACCGGGCAACGTCGGGTGTGGCGCTGTTCGTCACGTACAGCGGACGATCCACCCTGGGCGGTGTCCCGTGGGGAGCGGCCATTCCGGCGACGACGCCGAGGACGAGCGCGGTCAGGGAGCGCACGGGCACGTCGGCACACCTCTCCGGCGGGTTCAGGAATCCCGACAACTGTAGAGCGCCGCTCCCGCCCGCGCCGCGTCCCAGGTATTACCGTCCCACAACGCAAATATCCACAATGGACGGTCAAGCGGCATTCTCGAAGCCGTAAGAATCCCCATACCGTACTGGAGGGTACTGTGCGGAACGACCATGACGTGGAGGTGGGGCATGACCAGTCGACGCGACCTGCTGGGTACCGCCGCAATGACCGCGGTCGGATTGGCGGCCGGTACGGTTCTGAACGGTCCGTCCGCGAGCGCGCAGGGTCGGCCGGTCCCCTACACTCCATCGACCGAGCACGATCAGCCGACCGTACCCGGCCTGGGCGTCCTCGCCTACAAGTCACCCACGCTGGAGCCCTACGTCGACCCGCTCCCGCTGCTGCCGGTGCGCCCGCTCGGTGGCCGCATCGTGCTCGCCGAGGCCCAGCACAGCTTCCACCGCGACCTGCCCCCCGCACCCAGTTGGGGCTACGGCGGCCAGACGCACCTGGGCCCCGTGCTCGAAGCCATGTCCGGCCAGAGCGTCGTCACCACCTTCGTCAACAACCTCCGCCAGCACATCATCGGCAACTACCTGGACACCTCGCTGCACGGCGCCAGCCCCCAGGACCTCACGCATCCCCCCGCCGTGATACACCTGCACGGCGCGCCGAACCGGCCGGAGGCCGACGGGTTTCCCATGTCGCCGTTCCGGCCCGGGCAGAGCGTGGACTACCGCTTCGGCAACAACCTCGCCGCCACCACGCTCTGGTACCACGACCACTCCATGGGCGAGACCCGGCTGAACCTCTACGCCGGCCTCGCCGCCCCCTACTACGTCAGGGACCAGTGGGACACCGGCAAACCCGACAACCCCCTCGGGCTGCCCACCGGCGACCACGAGATCCCGCTGATCATCTGCGACAAGGTCTTCTACCCCAACGGCTCGCTGAGATACAGCCCGATCGTCACGGAGATCGCCCAGGGAATGTGGGGCGGCGGCATGATCGGGGACGTGCTGGTCGTCAACGGCAAGGCATGGCCCTACCTGAACGTCGACCGTGGACTGTACCGGTTCCGGGTCATCAACGCCTCCCAGCTCGAGGACTACCGGCTGTCCCTCTCCAACGGCATGCCGTTCTGGGTGATCGGCAGCGACGGCGGGCTCCTCGACGCACCCGTTCTGGTGGCCGCCGTCGACATCGCCCCGGCCGAACGCTACGACCTCCTCATCGACTTCTCCACGCTCCCGCCCGGCACCAGCGTGGACCTGCGCAACAGCATGCAGATCACCCTGGTCGGCCAGGTGGCCGGCAGCCAACGCATCCCGAACGTCATGCGCTTCAACGTCGGCGACGGTCCGGGCAACGGCCTGACCGTACCCACGCGCCTGCGCGGATCCGCCACCCGCACCCCGCCGCCGCTGCCGCCGGTGGCGCAGCCGACGCTCCCACCCGTACCGCACACGCTCGCCATCAACACCAACCCGCAGGGCCGGCTGATCGCGATGCTGTGCATGAACATCGACAATCTCCTCTTCGACAGCCCCGACGTCGACATGCCCGTGCAGGGCACCACCCAGCAGTGGAGCCTCGTCAACGCGGACCTGACCAACCAGGTGCACTCCATCCACATCCACCTGGTACAGTTCCGGGTTCTCGGCCGGCAGAACTACGACCAGGTCCGGTACCTCGCCAGCAAGCCACCCCCCGCCCTCGGGACCAGGTGGGCACCCGCACCGCAGCCCTACATCACCGGCCCCGTACAGCCGCCCGCCCCCTACGAGGCGGGCTGGAAAGACACCGTCCGCTGCCCACCCGGCCAGATCACCCACCTCGTCGTCCGCTGGCCCACCGCGCACGACCTGGGCTTCGACCCCGACGCGCCGTTCCTTGCCCCGGACGGCACCACCCAACAGGGCTACGTGTGGCACTGCCACCTGCTCGAACACGAAGACAACGAGATGATGCGACGGCTCCGCGTCGTCGCGGCAGGCAGCACCACGGGCAGCTGAGCCCGCTCAGCCGGCGGGGACGACCCGCCGCCGCACGAAGCGGACGCCCATCCGCACCACCGGCAGCAGTACCCAGCACGCCGACGCCCACCGGGTCACGAACGCGATCGGGATCGACAGCGCGAACATCACGATGACCGAGGCCATCCACTCCATCGTGTCCGTGACGATCCGGGGTGGAGTGTTCGCGCGCAGCAGCCCGGACCGGCGCAGACCCGAGAACGCCAGCAGGAGGAACAGGCCGGCCAGCGCCTGGTCCGCGGCGTACACGGTGAACTGCACCTGGAACCCGCCGGCCTCGCTGGTCAGCAACTTGGTCGTGAACGGCATGACCACGATCGTGAGCAGCCACACCAGGTTGCACTGGATGACCGGACCCACCAGCCCGGTCGCGTACCGGAACAGCCGCTGGTGCGCCAGCCAGTGCATCGCGACCACCGCAAAGCTGATCAGGAAGGCGAGATACTCCACCGTGTGCTCGCGCAGGAAGTCCAGTACGCCGGCGTTGCCGTGGACGCTTCCCGTCGGTACCGGCAATTCCAGGGCCAGCAGCGTGATGGCGATGGCGATCACGGCATCCGAGAAATAGATCAGCCGCTCGGGGCTGACCGACCCCGCCCCGTCGGGTTCCTCCTGCGCCGTCTCGGGTCGCGCAGCAGTCTCGGCCATCCACTGATTCCTCTCGCCGCACCGTCGCCTGCGGCCGCACTGTTGATCTCGGTGCCGCCGCTGCACAAGGTAACGGGCGCCCGCCAGCGGACCAAACCGTGGGGCACGACAACCCTTGACCGCAGGCTGCACGCGCGTACAGTAAATGGAGTCTGTGTGCAGTCGACAGCATGCTTGGGCAGGAGGCCGTGGTGGTCGCGGTGTCGCACCGGGAGCCCGCGTTCGACGACCTGACCGGTCGCGCCCGGATCAGGCAGGCGGCGCTGGCGCAGTTCACCGAGCACGGCTTCGAGCGGGCCACCATCCGGGGCATCGCCGCCGCGGCCGGTGTCTCGCCCAGCCTGGTCCGCCACCACTTCGGCTCCAAGCAGGAGCTGCGCGACGCGGTCGACGGGCACATCCTGCAAGAGATCCGCCGGATGACCGAGGAGCTGATGGCGGCGGCGCGGCGGGGTGAGATCGACGCCGCCGTGGTGTCCCGGGAAGCGATCCGGCCGTTCCAGGGCTACCTCGCCCGGGCCCTCGTCCAGGGGTCCACCACGCTCGCCGTGTTCTTCGACGAAATGGTGCGCTCGTCCGAGGCGTTCATGGCCCTCGACGACGGCGACACCCACGTCGTCGACCTGCACACCCGGGCCGCGGTCGCCACCGCGATGGCGCTGGGCGTACCCCTGCTGCGCGACCAGCTCTCCCGCGTGCTGGGCGTGGACACGTTCTCCGTCGAGGGTGACCGGCGCGTCGCCCTGGCCCTGCTCGACATCTACGCGCACGCCATGGTGACCGAGGAGTTCGCCGCCAAGGCGCGCGCCGCGCTCCTGGCCACAAACACCCCACCCGCTGTCTGAGGAGATCCACGATGAGCGATGCCATTGCAGTCGCCGGACTGGTCAAGACATTCGGGCCCACCCGCGCGCTGGCCGGGCTCGATCTCACTGTACGGACCGGGGAGGTTCACGGGTTCCTCGGCCCCAACGGCGCCGGCAAGACCACCACGATCCGGATCCTGCTCGGCCTGATCCGCGCGGACGCCGGTACCGCCCGGCTGCTCGGCGGTGACCCGTGGCGCGACACCACGGCGCTGCACCACCGGCTCGCGTACGTGCCGGGTGACGTGACGCTGTGGCCCGGCCTGTCCGGCGGGGAGATCATCGACCTGCTCGGCCGGTTGCGCGGCGGGCTCGACCGAGGCCGACGCGCCGACCTGCTGGAGCGCTTCGACCTCGACCCGCGCAAGAAGGGCCGCGCCTACTCGAAGGGGAACCGGCAGAAGGTGGCGCTCGTGGCGGCGTTCGCGTCCGACGTGGAGCTGCTGATCCTCGACGAACCCACCTCGGGCCTCGACCCGCTGATGGAGGAGGTGTTCCGGCAGGTCGTCCGCGAGGAGCAGAGCCGGGGCGACCGTACCGTGCTGCTGTCCAGCCACATCTTGGCCGAGGTCGAGGCGCTGTGCGACCGGGTCACCATCATCCGGGACGGGCGCGCCGTGGAGACCGGCAGCCTGGCCGACCTGCGGCACCTGACGCGTACCTCGATCCAGGCCGAGCTGACCGGATCCGTGGACGGCCTGGCCAGCCTGCCCAGCGTGCACGACCTGCGGACGCACAACAGCCACGTGAGCTTCACCGTCGAGGAGGCCGCGCTGCCGGTGGTGCTGCGCCAGCTGACCGACGCGGGGCTGCGCAGCCTCATCAGCCAACCGCCGACGCTGGAGGAGCTGTTCCTGCGCCACTACTCGGCAACGGAGACGAGGGGAGCATGAGCGCGTTCACCCGCACCGGCGCCCTGACCCGGCTGGCGCTGCGGCTCGACCGGGTCCGGCTGCCGGTCTGGGTACTCATCATCGGCGCCCTACCCGCCGGGACCGCGGCCAACTACCAGAAGCTCTACCCCACACCCGAGTCGCTGGCCGCCGTGCGCGACGTCATCAACAACCCGTCGCTGGTGGCCCTGGGCGGGCCCCTGTTCCGGGTATCGATCGGTGGCCTCACCGCGTGGAAGATCGGCGCGACCGCGTACATCCTGGCCGGGCTGATGAGCATCTTCACGGTGATCCGGCACAGCCGCACCGAGGAGGAGACCGGCCGCTTCGAACTGGTCGGCGCCACCGTCGTCGGCCGCTACGCACCGCTGTCCGCCGCGCTGGCCACCGCCGCCCTCGCCAATGCCGGCATCGTGCTGGTGACCACCCTGGGACTGCTCGGCACCCGGCTGCCCGCCGCCGGCTCGTTCGCGCTCGGCCTGTCCATCGGGCTCACCGGCCTCACCTGCGCCGCGACCGCCGCCGCGACCGCGCAACTGACCAGCAGCGCCCGTACCGCGAACGGCACCGCCGCGGCCGTCCTCGGCGTCTGGTACCTGCTGCGCGCCATCGGTGACACCGGACCCACCGGGCTCAGCTGGATCTCCCCGATCGGCTGGGCGATGCGGCTGCGCCCGTACGCCGGCGAGCAGTGGTGGGTGGTGGCGCTGTTCGTCGCGTGGATCGCGGTGCTGCTCGGTACCGCATACGCCCTCGCCGCCCGCCGCGACATCGGCGCCGGCCTGCTCGCCGAGCGGCCCGCCGCGGCCACCGCGAGCCCCACCCTGAGCAGCCCGTTCGGCCTGGCCTGGCGGCTGCACCGCGGCATCCTGCTCGCCTGGGTGCTCGGCATGGCGCTCGCCGGCGCCACCATGGGCGGCGCCGCGCACGGCATCAGCAACACCGGCCACCTCAGCCAGCAACTGCTCGACCTGCTGGCCCGGATGGGCGGCCGCAAGGCGCTCGCCGACGAGTTCCTCGCCGCCATCTGCGGCCTCGCCGGACTCACCGCCGCGGCGTACACCGTGCAGGCCACCATGCGGCTACGCACCGAAGAGAACGGCGGCCGGGTGGAGCCGCTGCTGGCCACCCGGGTCGGGCGGATCCGGTGGGCGCTCAGCCACCTCGTGTTCGCGGTACTGGGTACCGCCCTCCTCCTCGCCGTGTTCGGTGCGTGCGCCGGGTTGTCCTACGGCGCCCAGGTGCACGACCTCGGCCAGGTGGGCCGGCTCACCGGCGCCGCACTGGTGCAGCTGCCCGCCGCCTGGACCCTGGCCGGGCTCGGCGTGGCGCTGTTCGGCCTGTCCCCCCGCCTGGCCGCCCTGACCTGGGCCGGACTCATCGCCTGCGTGATGCTCGTGGAGCTGGGCGCGATCCTCGGCCTCAGCCACTGGGTCGTGGACGCCTCGCCGTTCGCGCAGGTGCCGAAGCTGCCGGGTACCGCGTTCACCGGCACCCCGCTCCTGCTGCTGGCCGCCGTCTCCATCACCTTCGTCGCCGCCGGACTGGCCGGCTTCCGCCGCCGCGACGTCGGCTGAGGCCGGCGACCCCGGCCGGCGGGACCTTCGGCCCTGGGCGCCCGCGGCCCGCGCCGGGCACCGTGGATTAGCGGGCGTATCCACGGGAAAGAGGGCCGCGATGACGACGGGCACGAGGTACCCGGGACTGTCCACGGCCCAGGCGACCGAGCTGCTCGCCGCGCACGGCCCGAACCTGCTGCCCCGGCACAGGCGTACGCCGGTCTGGCGGCGGGTCCTGGCGCAGCTGCGCGATCCGCTGGTCCTGGTACTACTGGCCGCCGCGGCGCTCACCGTGGCCACCGGTGACTGGACCGACGCCGCGGTCATCGCCCTGGTCGTCGCGGTGAACACCACCGTCGGGGTGGCGCAGGAGGTCAAGGCGGACCGCGCGATCACCGCCCTCGCGGCGGTATCCGCCCCCGAGGCGCGGGTGCTGCGCGACGGGCGGCAGCAGCTCATCCCCGCCGCCAACGTGGTACGCGGGGACCTGCTGGTACTCGCCGAAGGTGACATCGTGGCGGCCGACGCCACCGTACTGGAGGCCGCCGCGCTCCTGGTCGACGAGGCTGCCCTGACCGGCGAGTCAGTACCGGTGGACAAGGCCGCCAGCCGGGACACCGAGGAACCCGGCGACACCGTGTCCGCCGGCACCGTGGTGGTACGCGGGCGGGGCCGGGCAGTGGTGACCGCCACCGGCTGCGACAGTGCCATGGGCCGCATCGCCGGGCTGATGGCCACCGGCTCCGGGCTGACCCCGTTGCAGCGGCGCCTGGTCGGCGTCGGCCGGGCCCTCGCCGCCGCCGCGGTCGTGCTGTGCGCCATCGTGCTGGCGCTGGGCCTGGTCCGCGGGCAGCCGGTGGAGCTGATGGTGGTCACCGCGATCAGCCTGGTCGTCGCGGCGGTACCCGAGTCGCTGCCCGCGGTGGTCACCCTCGCCCTCGCCCTGGGCGCGCGGCGGATGGCCGCCCGGCACGCGCTGATCCGCCGCCTGCCCGCGGTGGAGACCCTCGGCTCGGTCACCGTGATCGCCACCGACAAGACCGGCACGCTGACCGAGGGCCGCATGGTCGCCCGCGAACTGTGGACCCCCACCGGCGGCCGGGCCAGCGTGGCGGGCACCGGGTACCAGCCGGAAGGGGTGATCCAGCGATCCGGCGCCGCGCTGACCCCGCCGGCCGCCCCCGATCTGGCCGCCCTGCTCACCGCCGCGGCGCTCTGCAACGACGCGGCCCTGCGCGCCCCCGACCCGCCGGGCT
>DATEJJ010000714.1:0-3596 GCA_035278125.1 Rugosimonospora sp. | reverse complement strand
GGTACGGGCGGCGCGCTGCGGCTGCGGCTGGACGCGGCGGCGGAGGAGGCGCTCGCGTACGACCTGTGGCGGCTGGATCCCGAGCCGCTGCTCGCCGCGGTACGAGCGCCGGTACTGGTGCTCGCCGCCCGCCAGGGTGATCCACTGGCGGACAACCCGCGCCGCGACGCGCTGCGGCGGGCCCGCGATCTGCTCGGGGTGCGGCTCGCGGTCCGCTGGGTGGCCGGCGGGCACGAACTGCCGCTACACCGCCCTGACCAGGTCGGAAGCGCCCTGGCGGAGATCTGCGCCCGCAGCATGCGCGACAAAATATCCGCCACCTGGCGGTAGTTGCGCGGCGGGTACGCCACAAGAATCACTCACTGTCTCCACAACTTCCCTGACGGTCGTCGCAGTGCGGCGCCGGCTGGACTGCAACTTGCAATTTGGATCTTTCGCGAGGTGAGCAGCGTGGACAAGTGGTCCTGCCCGACCGGTCGCAACGCGGACGCGGTACGCAGTTTCGGGCTCGAACTCCGGCGGCAACGCACCCTGGCCGGCCTCACCCAACGGCAGCTCGCCGACCGGGTGCGCTACAGCCGGGAAATGATCGCGGCGGTGGAGCGGGGGCGCCGGTACGGCAGCGGGGAGCTGGCCTGGCGCTGCGACGAGATCCTCCACACCGGCGGCACGCTGGCCGCGCTGTGGCCACAGGTGGAGCGGGAGCAGGTGGCCGCCGACCGGCGGCGCGGTCCCCGGCCGGAGCCGGTCGGCCGGGCCCGCGACAGCGTGGGCTGGATGGACTGGGCGGAGAGCATCCAGCCGGCCCTGGACGAGGCGCCGCCGGAGCTGATGGTGCAGCTGCGCGCGGTCATCAACAACTACGTCCTCGCCACGTCGCACTGATCGAGATCAGCTGGCACAGATGGCGGTACCACCTTTCCGTACCGTCCTGTGCCCTAGCGGGCGCGGCGCCCGGATGGACGAATGAGCATCGGCCGCGGACAGCGGCCCGGCCGCCCGGTGGGCGGTGGCGACGGAATTCGGGACGCCGCGGTCAGGCGGCAGGGTCAGGGGGCAGGCCCGCGCGCAAGCGCGGTGCTAGATGCCCGACGCGCGACAGGAGCGGCGAGTGTCGGCTGAAGAGCGGGCCAGTGACAACCCCCGTGCTTCGCGAGGCAAGGGCTGGCGGATAGCGGCGCGGCTGCGGGTGATCATCGCGGCCCCGCTGGTGGCGGTGTTCGGCTTCGCCGGATTGGCGCTGGCGAACACGATCGGGCAGGCGCAGGCGGCCGGGCGCCTCGGCGAGCACGTGATGCTCGCGGCGGACGCCGGTACCCTCGCCTACGACCTGGAACTGGAGCGGGCCGCCGCGGCCGCGGCCCTGACCGCGAACGGGCAGACCCAGCTGGACGCGTACAACCAGCAGGTCGCGCACAGCGACGCGGCGGCCAGCGCGTACCAGCGGCAGTGGCGCGCGTCCGCGGCGGGTACGACGCCGGCGGCGAGCGCGGTGCTGGGCCGGATCGGCGACGAGCTGAGCCGGCTCGGCCAGCTGCGCGAACAGGTGCGCTTCGGCGCGCAGGCGTCGGTCTCGGCGACCACGTTCGGGTACCGGATCGTCATCGCGGACCTGCTCGCGTACCGCGAGTCGGTGGCACAGGCCGCGGCCTCCGCCGGCGTGGCGGACAACATGCGCGCCGCGGCCGCGCTGGCGGAGGCGATCGAGGCCGCCGGGCAGCAGCAGGTGGCGGTGGTACGGGCGGTCGCGGCGGGGCAGCTGACCCCGTCCATGCAGAGCGACATCATCGCCACCCGGGCCAGCTTCACCGAGTCCAGCCTCACCTTCCAGACGCTGGCGCCGGTCGACTGGCAGGCGTGGTGGGAGCAGGCCAGTACCGGCCCGGTGCCGCTGGCCGCACAGAAGCTGCAGGACCAGGTGGCCCGCGCGGTACCCGGGCAGCCGGTGAACCTGGACACGACCGCCTGGATCGACGCGCTGGCCGCCTGGACCTCCCGCCTGTTCGACCTGGAGCAGCGGGTCGACGGCGTGGTCGGCGACGAGGTGGACGCGGCGCGCCAGGCCCAGGTGGACCGGGCCGGCGTGGAGTTCGCCGCGACGATCCTGGCGCTGCTGCTGACGGTGTTGGTCACCACGGTGGTGGCCCGGCGCATCAGCCGGCGGCTGGAGCGGCTGCGCGACTCCGCCAACGACGTGGCGTTCAGCAAGCTGCCCGCGGTGGTGGAGGAGCTGCGCCTGGCCGAGCCGGCGTCGGTACGCCCGGAGCTGGCCGCCGACCGCGCGGCGCCGTACCCGGAGCGGGTCAGCGGCGACGAGATCGGCGAGGTGGGCCTGGCGTTCACGCACGTACACCGGGCGGCGGTACGCACCGCGGCCGAGCAGGCCGTCATGCGGGCCAACATGGCCGAGATCTTCGTCCACCTGAGCCGGCGCGAGCAGCGGCTGGTGGACGCGGTTCTGGCGCAGGTGGACGAGGTCGAGCGGGACGAGACCAACCCGACGCGGCTGGAGAGCCTCTACAAGCTGGACAACCTGGCCACCCGGATGGCGCGGATCAACTCCAGCCTGCTGGTACTGGGCGGGGCCGGGGCCGGGCGGGTACGGCACGAGGACGTGCCGCTGGTCAAGGTGCTGCAGGCGGCGCTGTCGCAGATCGAGCACTACCGGCGGGTACGGATCGGGATGATCGACGACGGCGTCGCGCTCGTGTCCGAGTCGGTCGACGAGCTGGTACACCTGCTGGCCGAGCTGCTGGACAACGCGACGCTGTACTCCCCGCCGGACAGCGAGGCGTGGATGACGGCGCGGGCCCTGCACGACCGGGTGGTCATCCAGATCGGCGACGAGGGCGTGGGCCTGCCGTCACAGCGCCGCGAGGAGCTCAACGCGCTGCTGCGCCGGCCACCCGCGATCGACGTGGCCGCGGTCCGCGCCATGGGCCTGACCGTGGTGGGGCACCTGGCCATGCGGTACGGGGTACGGGTGGAGCTGCGGCCGGGTCCGAAGCTGGGCACCATCGCCGAGGTCAACATCCCGCTCCCGCTGACCCGCCCGATACCCGGCATCGCGGCGCTGGCCGCGGCCAGCCGGGGTACCGGCACCGCGCCGATGACCGTGGTACCGCCGAAGGAAGCCGCGCTGACCAACGGCCACAGCAACGGGGCCAACGGCAACGGCACCCATGGCAATGGCGCCAACGGCAAGGGCAACGGCCACAGGCCGCGGCGGGACGGCAGGCCGCAGGTACCCCCGAGTTTCAAGCCGCCACCCCCCGGTGCCGCACCGGCCCCGACCGCCGAACCGGACGCGGCGCCAGCCGAACAGTCCGTGCTGTCGCGGACCGCGCCGATGTCCCAGCCGCCCCCGCCCGATGTCGACGACACCGCCGAACTGCCGATCTTCCAGCAGGTCAACGGCTGGTTCCGGAGCGAGGTGGGCGAGGACGCGGCGGATTGGCGCACTGCGGCCGACGAGGCGTGGCGGCAGGCGGAGCGCGCCGCGCAGGCCGCCGCCGCGGCGGAGCAGCAGACCAAGTCCGGGCTGCCGGTACGGGTCAGGGGCGCGCACCTGGTACCCGGCGGCGTGGACGTGCCGG
>DATEJJ010000713.1:0-2806 GCA_035278125.1 Rugosimonospora sp. | reverse complement strand
CCGAGCCCGGAATCCGGATGCCGAAGCGGTCCAGGCCGTTGTACCCGAAGACCATCGAGAACGCGTTGTTGTTCGTGCTGCCGTCCACGAACGGCCGGTCCCGCGCCGGCGTCACCGTGTAGAGCAGGATCCAGGACAGCGACGTGGCCAGCATCGCCGCGCCGGCCACGGCCAGGTGGCCCAGGCGCCGGCGCAGGCCGGTGGGCGCGAACACCAGGTAGGTCAGCACCAGCGCGGGCAGCGCCATCCACGCCTGCAGCATCTTCGCCTGGAAGCCCAGGCCGATCCAGACACCGGACCACACCAGCGAGCGCAGCCGCGCCTCGGCCAGCGCCCGCACGAACGCGTCCGCCGCCAGGACCAGGCACATGGTCAACGCGCCGTCCTCCATCGGGTGGCCGAACATCGACGCGAGGATCGGCGTGAGCGCGAAGATGCCGGCCGCGAGCAGCCCGGCCACCGCGCCGAACCAGCGGCGGACCATCCGGTACGTGGCCAGCACCGCCACCACGCCTTCGAGGACCTGCGGCAGGGTCAACGACCATTGGTGGTACCCGAAGATGCGGGCGGACAGGGCCTGCGGCAGGAACGACCCGGCCAGCTTGTCGATCGTGATCGTCGCACCCGGATCCAGCGCCCCGAAGAAGAACGCCTTCCAGCTCACCGACATGCTCTTGGCGGCGACCGAGTAGAACAGCGCGTACCCGCTGCTCCGGATGTTCCACGCGGACAACACGGCGGCCAGGGCCGCGATGGCCAGTAAGATCGGGCGCGCCCACGCGGGCTGGTCGGTTGGTGACCGCCAGAACCGCCACCGCGTCGGTACCAGTCCGGTACCGGCGCGCGCCGTCGGCGCTCCGGCCTCGGCGTGCGTACCCGTCAGTACTCCAGCCTCAGACACAGCTCTCCCCAGGATGCGTGCATACCAACACGTTAAGGTCGTTTGCAGGCTGACTGCGCAATGTTGCGGCGGCGTCAAAAGCGGCTCGGAGGACGCTCAGAGTCGGCGAACCGGGTGCGGCGGGAAGTCGCTGGCACGGTACGGAAGAATGATGGCGTGGCGGACGTACTCGATGATCTTCGCTGGCGCGGGCTGATCGCGCTCTCCACCGACCTCGACGCGCTGGCCGCTGAGCTGGGCAAGGGGCCGGTGACGCTCTACTCCGGGTTCGACCCCACCGCCCCCAGCCTGCACTTCGGCCACCTCCTGCAGGTCCTGACCATGCGGCGGATGCAGCGGGCCGGGCACCGGCCGCTGGCCCTGGTCGGTGGCGCGACCGGGCTGATCGGCGACCCCAGGCCCACCGCCGAGCGGGTACTCCAGTCGCGCGACGTGATCGCGGACTGGATGGAGCGGCTGCGGCGGCAGATCGAGCCGTTCCTCGACTTCGACGGCCCGCACGCCGCGCGCATGGTCAACAACCTGGAGTGGACCGAGGGCGTGTCCGCGCTGGACTTCCTGCGCGACGTGGGCAAGCACTTCCGGGTGAACAAGATGCTGGCCAAGGAGGCGGTCAGTGCCCGGCTCAACTCCGACGCGGGCATCAGCTACACCGAGTTCAGCTACCAGTTGCTGCAGGCGCTGGACTTCCTGGAGCTGTTCCAGCGGTACGGCTGCCGGCTGCAGACCGGCGGCAGCGACCAGTGGGGCAACCTCACCGCCGGTACCGACCTGATCCACCGGGTCACCGGGGAGTCGGTACACCTGCTGGCCACCCCGCTGATCACCGACTCCTCGGGCGAGAAGATCGGCAAGTCCACGGGTGGCGGCGGGATCTGGCTCGACCCGGAAATGACCAGCCCGTACGCGTTCTACCAGTACTTCATCAACATCGAGGACGCGCTGGTGCCGCAGCTGCTGCGGATGCTGACGTTCCTGGACCGCGACGAGATCATCGCGCTGGAGAAGGAGACCGCCGACCGTCCGGCCGCGCGGGCCGGTCAGCGCCGGCTGGCCGAGGAGATCACCCGCGTGGTGCACGGCGAGGCCGAGACCCGCCAGGTCGTGGCGGCGTCCCAGGCACTGTTCGGGCGCGGGTCACTGGCCGACCTCACCCCGCAGACGCTGCGGGCCGCGCTGGCCGAGGCGGGAATCGTCGAGGTACGCGGTGCGCTGCCGGCCGCTGCCGCGCTGTTCAAGGAGGCGGGGCTGGCGGCCAGCCTGAGCGAGGCACGGCGTACCGCGGCCGAGGGTGGGGCGTACGTGAACAACGTGCGGATCACCGATGCGGACGCGCCGCTCTCCGCGGATCTGCTGCTGCACGGGAGGTACCTGGTGCTGCGGCGGGGCAAGCGGAGCGTGGCGGGCGCGGAGCTGATTGCGTAAGCGAGACCCCGATTTGGCGTACGGGCGGTCGCGGCGTATAGTTGACGACCGGCAGGGAAACGGGCGACATCGAGTGCGAAAGCGCTGGGCGGCCGGCCTGCCAGTCCACCAGACGATCACCGGCTAATACCGGTTGTTCGGTGTGGAGATCGAGCGGTGCAAAACAGATCCGGTTCTCCGGATTTGACGATGCGAAACCGGTCGGATAGGTTAGAGCAGTTGCCCCTGAGCGTGGCCCTTTGGTGGGTTGTGTGATGGTGTGTGTTTGTTCTTTGAGAACTCAACAGGGTGCTGTAAAAGCCAGTGCCAATTTTTTGTTTTGTTGAACCCCCGTCGGGGTTTTTGGCGACTTTTTGTTGTCAGGGTTGTTTTCCAGGTTTTTGTTGGAGAGTTTGATCCTGGCTCAGGACGAACGCTGGCGGCGTGCTTAACACATGCAAGTCGAGCGGAAAGGCCCTTTTGGGGGTACTCGAGCGGCGA
>DATEJJ010000712.1:0-7329 GCA_035278125.1 Rugosimonospora sp. | reverse complement strand
CCTCCACCCCGGGCCGGGCCGGGCGGGCCGCCACCACCACGAAGGTGCCGTGGTCCGGCAGCCGCAGCGCGGTCGCCGAGTCCCCGAGCCGGGAACCGTCCCCCGCGTCCCCGCGCAGCAGCACGTCCAGCATGGCGCCGCGGGTCTGCGCGTCGCTGTGCGCCCGCTCCGCCAGCCCGTCCCGGTACGCCTCGGTCACGGAGCTGGCGTACTCGTCGACGATCAGCCACAGCTGCGCGCCGGCCGGCAGCAGCGCGGCGGTGGCCACGTCGTCCCCGGCCGCCTCGGCCAGGATCGTGGCCCAGACGAACGTGCCGGACGCCCGGTACGCGTACAGGATCGGCGCCAGCGGTACCCCCTGCTCCGACCGGCGCCGGCCGGTGACCCGGGGCGGCCGCAGCCCCGGCTGCGGGCGGCCGGACAGCCGGCCCAGGATGTACGCCAGGTTCTCCTGCACGGATGCGCGCAGGTCGTCCAGCGGCACCAGCCCGCCGTCGCCGTAGCAGGGTTCGTCCCGGCGGATCGCCTCGGTCAGCTCCGCGGACAGCTCCTTCACCCGCTCCAGCAGCCGCGCGCCGATCGCCGCCACCGCGGGGTGCACGGGTGCGGACGGCTGCGGTCCCATCCCCGGAGCGTAGTGCGCGGGCACAATCCGCCGCTGCCCGGCGATCGTGAACGCGGCCGGCTCCGGCAGGTCCGCGTCCATTGTCCACATGGACCACTCGGTCAGTGTCCGAGCACCGCCATCGTGACCCGCACCAGCGCCCAGTATCCGGGCGCCGACAGGCACGCTCCGATACCCGGCAGGAGGAGCAGCCAGGGGCTCGCCGCCGGCTGGACGGCGAGGATGCCGCCCGCGATGGCGACCGCGGTACCGGTAAGGGTGATGACCACGTAGGTACCGAGCACCGCCACCCCGACCAGCGTGACGTCGAGACCGGCCTCCACCAGGGTCTTGCCGAGACAGTCCCGGAATAGACTACCCGGGCACGGTGGCTTCGTGGCTCCCGCGGTGATCGCACGCATCGTCACCGCCGCGGCCAACTCGGCCGGCAGTTCCCGGCACACCAGGCCGACCGCGGCGCCGGCGGTGAAAGCCATCGCCAGCCAGCCTGGCGCGGTACGGCGCGAACCCACCACACCAGCACAGCACGGGCGTATGCCGCGAGGTGCCGGAACGGCCGCGCGGCCTCCGTTCGAGCTAAGGTCGGCGGGTGCGGTTGACTGTCCTGGGTGGACAAGGCGCCTGGCCGGAGGCGGGCCGGGCGTGCGGCGGCTACCTCGTCGAGTACGAAGGCTTCCGGCTGCTGGTCGACCCCGGGTACGCGACCGTGCCCCGGCTGCTGGAGCGGCTCGGCGCCGGGCAGGTGGACGCCGTGTACGTCAGCCACGGGCACCCGGACCACTGCGCCGACCTGAACCCGCTGCTGCGGGCCCGGGTCATGGGTACCGGTCCGCTCCCGCCGCTGCCGGTGTACGCGCTGCCCGGCGCCCTGGACGCGGTACTCGCGCTGGACCGTCCGGGCCTGCTCGACGGCGGGTACCTGCGCCACGAGTTGCGCCCCGGCGAGCCGCTGGACATCGGGCCGTTGCGGGCGCGGACGGCGCTGCTGCCGCACTCGGTACCCAACGCCGGGCTGCGCCTGGCGGCCGGCGGGCAGGTGCTCGCGTACACGGGCGACAGCGGCCCGGATCCGGAGTTGCTGGAGCTGGCCCGGGACGCGGACATCCTGCTGGCGGAGGCGAGCTTCGCGCAGGAGGTACCGGACGGGGCGCGGGGCCACCTGTCCAGCGCGGCCGACGCGGGCCGCCTGGCCACCGCCGCCGGGGTCGGACACCTGATGCTCACGCACCTGCTCCCGGGTACCGACGCCGATGCCGCCCAGGCCGCCGCCCGCGCCGCCTTCCCCGGCGCCGTCAGCCTCGCCCACCGCGACGGCGGTTAGCCGGGCGGCGCTTCGAAGCAGGCGAGCCAGTTGGCCAGCAGCCGCTCCAGCTGCGCCGCCTCCTCCGGCGGCAGGCAGTCCAGCAGCCGGCGCTCGTTGCGCATGTGCTCCGTGAACGCGCGGTCGATCAGTCGCCGCCCGGCCGGGGTCAGCGCGACCACCCGGCCGCGCCGGTCGTCGCCGCTGGCCCGGCGGGTGATCAGCCCGTCGCGCTCCAGCCGGTCGAGGCGCTTGGTCATCGCGCCGGTGGTGACCATCGTGTGCGCGGCCAGTTCGCCGGGCGCCCGCTGGTACGGCTTGCCGGCCCGGCGCAGCGCGGCCAGCACGTCGAACTCGCCCTCGCCCAGCCCGTAGCGCCGGTACACGACGCAGAGCTGCTCGGTGAGGTGGTTGGCGAGGCGGTGCAGCCGCCCGATCACGCCCTGGGGCGTCACGTCCAGGTCGGGCCGCTCGCGCGCCCACGCCTGCTGCACCTGGGCCACGTGGTCTGAGTACTCGCTCACCCTGCCACTATAACTTCCATGGAAGCTATATTAGCTTCCATGGAAGCTAACTTCCGGTGGGTACCCGTCACCGCGCTCGCGCCGGTCGCGTGGGGCACCACCTACTTCGTCACGCACCGGTACCTGCCGGCCGGGTACCCGCTGTACGGCGCGGTCTTCCGGGCGCTGCCGGCGGGTGTGCTGCTGCTCCTGGTACGCCGCCGGCTGCCGCGCGGGTCGTGGTGGCGGCGGTCGCTGGTGCTCGGCACGCTGAACATGGGCGCCTTCTTCGCGCTGGTGTACCTGGCCGCGCAGCAGTTGCCGACCAGCGTGGCGTCCACGGTGATGGCCACCTCGCCGGTGGTCATCATGGGCTTCGCCTGGGCGGTACTGGCCGAGCGCCCGCGACTGGCCCAGCTGGGCGCGGCGGCGGTCGGTATCGGCGGGGTCTGCCTGATGCTGCTCGACGGCCGGGGTACGGTCGCGCCGCTCGGCGTGCTCGCCTCGGTCACCGCGATGGCGATGTCCTCGCTCGGCTGTGTGCTGGCCAAGAAGTGGAGCGCCGGCGTGGACGTGTTCTCGCTGACCGCGTGGCAACTGATCGCGGGTGGCACCGCGCTGGTACCGCTGGCCGTCGTGGTCGAGGGGCGGCCACCGCACCTGGGCGGCGGTGCGCTGCCCGGCTTCGGGTACGTCAGCGTGGTGGCGACCGCGCTCGCCTTCGCCGCCTGGTTCACCGGGCTGCGCCACCTGGACGCGGCCACCGTGGGGCTGGTCGGTCTGCTCAACCCGGTGGCCGGTGTCCTGCTCGGTACGGCGCTCGGCGGCGACGCGCTGACCGGGCGGCAACTCCTCGGACTGGTACTCGTGTTCGCCGGCGTGATACTCGGCCAGCCGGTCCTCGCGCGTCTGCGTCCGGCCAGGCAGCGCTTGACTTAACGGCGTAAGTCACCGACGCTTTCGGGAAACGGATACATCGATGATCTTATTTGTCCTGGACTCGTGATGCGTCAGGTCGGACCGGAACCCGGCCGCGGTCGTGCTCCTTGCCACGACCGCGGCCGGCTGTCCGGCCCGGGACGGACGGCGTCAGCGGGCCAGCGTGTCCAGCGACACCTGCCACAGCCGGGCCGCGGCCGCCGGGTCCAGCGCGTACGCCGCGACACCCCGGCGCATGCTCTCCGGCGTGCTCGGCCCGGCCTCCGCGCAGTCCTCGAAGTACCGGCCGCCCACGCCCTCCAGCAGTGGCGACGCGGCGAGCAGGACCGAGGTGGCCGCGCCCTGCTCCGGCGTCTTCCACGGCATCGCCGGGCCGGACTGCGCGCGCAGCCGCTCCAGGTCCGCCTCGCTCACGTACCGCTGCAGGTTGGTCCGGATACCGCCGGGCATCAGCGCGTTGACCGCGATGCCGTCGGCGGTCCAGCGCCGGTTGGCCTCCACCGCGAACAGGATGTTGGCCGTCTTGGACTGCCCGTACGCGGCCCACGGGTCGTACTCGCGCCGGGTGAAGTGGATGTCCTCGAAGACGACGGGCGAGCGCAGGTGGCCGGACGAGCTGACCGACACGACGCGGGCGCGGCCCGCCTGTGCCAGCGCCGGGTGCAGCCCGGTGGCCAGCGCGAAGTGCCCGAGGTGGTTGGTGGCGAACTGGAGTTCCCAGCCCTCCGGCGTGCGCAGCAGCGGCGCGGCCATCACGCCCGCGTTGTTGACCAGGATGTGCAGCGGCCCCTCCCAGGCGGCCACGAAGCCGGCGACCGAGTCCTGGTCGGCGAGGTCCAGCGGGGCGACGAAGACCTGCTTGTTGCCGGTACCCCCGATGATGTCCTCGGCCGTCTCCTCCCCGGCCGTGAGGTTGCGGACGGCCAGGGTGACCTCGGCACCCGCGGCGGCCAGTGCCCGCGCGGTCTCGATGCCGATGCCGGAGGCGCCGCCGGTCACGACGGCCCGGCGGCCGGACAGGTCGATGCCTGCCACCACCTCGGCGGCGGTGGACTCGGCCGTGAACGGAGTGGTGAGGCGAGTGGTCACAGCCATGATCCCTTCGGTAAGCTGAAGCGGAGGAACCTCCGTTACGGTCCACGTTAAGCGGAGGTACCTCCGATTAGCAACGGAGAAAGTGTGTGCTGCGCCACCCGCGCGGCCGGGAATGGAGGAGGCGTGCCGGCCACACCCGACCGGCCGCTGCGCGCCGACGCGCAGCGCAACCGCGACAGGCTGCTGGAGGTCGCGGTGCGCGCGTTCGCGCAGGAGGGCGCGGAGGTCACGCTGGAGGCGGTCGCCAAGGAGGCGGGCGTCGGCATCGGCACGCTGTACCGGCACTTCCCGACCCGCGAGGCGCTGGTCGAGGCGGCGTACCGGACCGAGCTGGCCCGGCTGTGCGACGGGGTGCCGGAACTGCTCCGGCACCGGGCGCCGGACCGGGCGATGCGCGAGTGGATGGACCGCTTCGTCGGGTACATGTCCACGAAGCGGGGCATGTCCGACGCGCTGCGTGCGGTCATCGCCTCCGGCGGCAACCCGTTCGCCACCAGCCGGGAGCGGCTGGTCGCCGCGATCGGCGCGCTGCTCGACGCCGGGATCGAAGCGGGCACGGTACGGTCCGACGTGGCGCCGCTGGACGTCCTGATGTCGCTCAGCGGGATATCCATGGTGGCCACCGGGCCGTCCCAGCGGGAGCAGGTGGGGCGCACCCTCGACCTGCTGATGGACGGCCTGCGGTACCGCGCCGGCGACGTGACACGGGACGCACGGCACGCGCACCGGCGGGTGTAGTCGCCGCTGCGCGGGTCGCCGTAGGCTGTGCCGATCGGACCCGCGATAAACAGGGCAATCGCCGCAGCCATCCTGCTCATAGCCGGCCTGCTGGCGGTGCCTGGCATCCCGCAGTTCGCGGCCGGGGCGGAGGTCACGCTGATCGGCGCGGCCGGCACCTTCGGCGGGTTGCAGGGCACGGGCGTCACGCCCACCGGACAGACCTTCGGCGTGCACGCGGTCCGCGGCTGGGGCTTCGAACCGGGGCAGGCCGCCTGGTTCACCATCGCCAACGCCGACGGCAGCCTGCTCATCAGCAACCAGCCGCAGAAGGACAACCCGGTCGACCCGTCGGCGCGCAGCATGGCCGTGTCCGCCTACTACCCCGCCACGGACACCTTCGCGAACGTCAAGATAAGCAGCGCCACCTCGGCCGGTGACCTCGGCGTCACGGCCCTGAACAAGGGCGCGGACATCGAGGACCTCCAGGTGCTGCCGAACGGTGACGTGGCCTTCGACTCCGCGTCACCGTGGAACGGCTGGGACGCCAGCCAGTACGGCACCTTCCCGACGTACGGCACGCTGCACCAGAACGGCGGCGTGTGGAGCCAGGTGGCGTCGGTACCGCCGAAGCGGACCGGGCTGGGCATCCAGGCCACCAACCCGGTACTCGGCCCGCAGGCGTGCCCGACCGCCAGCGGTAACGGCATCCCGTACTCGTCCTGCCACGGCCCGTCCGAGATGGCTCTGCTGCCGACCTCCCAGGACGTGGTGGTCGGGCAGTACTTCGCCACCAACCAGCACGGCTTCATCGGTACCAGCGGGCAGCTCATGGTGCTCAAGCCGGACGGCACCCTGCTCGCGTCCTATGTGTACCCGGACGTGCCGGACATCAGCCTGGACCCGCTGTTCCAGCCGCGCGGGTACGGCTGCGCGCCCGGCGACGCCAACCTGCTGGTCAGCCCGCGGGAGGTGGAGTCCGACCCGACCAGCGCGCCGGACGACGACCGGTTCGCCGTCGTCTTCGACACCTGGCACTGCCCGGATCCCCTCACCGGCAAGCGGCAGTCAGCGCCGTTCATGATCCAGGAGTTCAGCTACAAGGCGTCGACCCGGACCATCACGCCGGTCTCCAAGGCCGTGTACCCGGGCAAGCGGCAGAACCTCGAAGGCGCCAACGACGTGATGTCCACCGAGCACGCGCGGTACGACGCCCAGGGCAACCTGTGGCTGGCCACCATGTTCACCAACAACCCCCTGGCCGGTGCCGGGGTCTACGTGTACCCGAAGACGCCGCTGGGCCGGGCGGTGACCGCGAACCCGGCGTGCGCCTGGGACCAGACGGCACCGGTGGCCACCCAGTGGTTCGTCCAGTGCAGCCCGCTCACCGCGCTCGCCGACGCCGCCAGCTACGGCACGCCGACCGACATCGTGGAGGACCCGAAGACGCACGCCATGCTGCTGGTCACCAACGGGAACAACACCGTCTACGTGGTGGCCGTACAGCCCAGCGGCGCGGGTACCGGCATGTCGTTCGCCGCGAAGCCCGCCCTGGACCTGGGCATCGGGGTACTGCAGAAGGCGAAGGCGCCCGCGCCCGCACCGGTCGGCACGGCGTACCAGGTGGTGGCGCAGAAGGGCGCGGTGGACTACCAGCCCGGGGTACGGCACTTCCTGTACCTGCCGATCCAGGGCGTGCTGCTGCTGGAGAGCGAACCCATCCCGGCCAACCCGGTGACCATCCCGCAGTACCTGATGCGGATCGACCTCGACCAGCTGATGCGCTGACTCGCGGCTCAGTGCGCCCGGCCCGCCACGTACCGCGCCGCCCAGGCCGCCACCTGCGCCCGCGAGCCGAAGCCGAGCTTGGCCAGGATGTGCTCCACGTGCGTCTCCGCGGTACGGCGGGACACCCCGAGCCGGGTGGCGATCTGCTTGTTGCTCAGGCCCTCCGCGACCAGCGCGGCCACCTGCCGTTCGCGCCGGGTGAGGATACCGCCGGGGACCGCGTTCCCGGCGGCCGTGAGCCCGCCGGCCGCGAACTCGACCGCCTCCGCGAGGCTGAACCCCCGCCCCCGCGCGTACCCGGACGCGAACCCCGCGTCGCCCAGTGCCGCCCGCGCCACGGCCTCGCACAGCGCGTGCCGGTC
>DATEJJ010000711.1:0-4951 GCA_035278125.1 Rugosimonospora sp. | reverse complement strand
GGTGCCGGCCTCGGTGCGGCGGTTCAACCAGCGGGTACGGCAGCGGCGCATCCGCGCGGTCGCGCCGTGGCTGGCCGCGCTGATCGCGGTGGTACTGGCGGCGCTGGTCGGCTGGGTGGTGTACGGGACATCGCTGCTCGGCGTGCGTACCGTGCGGGTGTCCGGCAACTCGATGGTCACCGCCGACCAGGTACGCGACGCGGCGGCGGTACCGCCCGGTGCCGCGCTCGCCTCGCTCGACCTGCGCGCGGTGGCCGCCCGGGTGCAGCGGCTCGCGCCGGTACGGGTGGCGAAGGTGACCCGGGACTGGCCGTCCACTGTGGTCATCGCGGTGAGCGAGCGGGTACCGGTGGCGGTACTGGCCCGCCCGGACCGCCAGTATGACCTGGTCGACGCGACCGGGGTGGTCTTCGCCACGCTGCCCGCCCGGCCCGCGGTACCGCTGCTGCAGCTCACCGCGCCGGGACCGGGCGATCCCAGTACCCAGGCCGCGTTGCAGGTGCTCGCCGCGCTGACCCCGGTACTGCGGGACCAGTTGGTGACGCTGGTGGCCACCGCGCCCACGCGGATCCGGTTGGAACTGGCCGGTTCCCGCGAGATCGTGTGGGGCGACGCGAGCCAGAACGCGACCAAGGCCCGGGTGGCCACGTCGCTGCTGTCCCACCCCGGACGTGTCATCGACGTGAGCGCCCCGGACGTGGTGACGGTACGCTGACGGCGCGATCCACAATGGACGGTTCGGCCGATATTTCCGCCGGTTGGGCGACACGCCGGGCTTGGTACTTGGATCACAGCGGGGCGCCGCTTACGTTGCCGACGAGGACATAGTTGACATAGTTCTAAGCCTCTAGTAAAGGGTGAGGGTTCAGCCTTCGCCGATCGCGCAGCACACCAGGGGGAGAGGCTCATGGCGGCGAGGGAAGGTGGGGCGGCCTGATGACACCTCCGCACAACTATCTGGCGGTCATCAAGGTGGTCGGCATCGGCGGTGGCGGCGTGAACGCGGTCAACCGCATGATCGAGGTCGGTCTGAAGGGCGTGGAGTTCATCGCCATCAACACCGACGCGCAGGCGCTGTTGATGAGCGACGCCGACGTGAAGCTGGACGTGGGGCGCGAGCTGACCCGCGGGCTTGGCGCCGGCGCCAACCCGGACGTGGGCCGCAACGCCGCCGAGGACCACCGCGACGAGATCGAGGAGGTGCTCAAGGGCGCGGACATGGTCTTCGTGACCTGCGGCGAGGGCGGTGGCACCGGTACCGGCGGGGCGCCGGTGGTGGGCAACATCGCCCGCAAGCTGGGCGCGCTGACCATCGGCGTGGTGACCCGGCCGTTCTCGTTCGAGGGCAAGCGGCGCCAGGTGCAGGCGGAGACCGGCATCGAGGAGCTGCGCAACCAGTGCGACACGCTCATCGTGATCCCGAACGACCGGCTGCTGGCCCTGGGCGACCGCGGCATCAGCATGATGGACGCGTTCCGCCAGGCCGACCAGGTGCTGCTCTCCGGTGTCCAGGGCATCACCGACCTGATCACCACGCCCGGCCTGATCAACCTGGACTTCGCCGACGTGAAGAGCGTCATGAGCGGCGCCGGCAGCGCGCTCATGGGCATCGGCAGCGCGCGTGGCGACAACCGGGCCGTGGACGCCGCCCAGTCCGCCATCTCCAGCCCCCTCCTGGAGCAGAGCATGGACGGCGCGCGGGGCGTGCTGCTGTCCATCGCCGGCGGGTCTGACCTGGGCCTCTTCGAGATCAACGATGCCGCCCAGCTGGTCACCGACGCGGCCCACCCGGACGCCAACATCATCTTCGGCGCGGTGATCGACGACGCGCTGGGCGACGAGGTACGGGTCACCGTGATCGCGGCCGGCTTCGACGGGGGTGCGCCCGCGTACAAGCCCGTCGAGTCGGCGCGTAAGGTGTCGGTGCAGCAGTTGCCGGAGCCACCGCAGCCTGCCCCTCCCCGCCAGGCCCCGACCCCGGCCGCACCGCGCCGGGTACTGTTCGACGACGTGGACGTGCCGGACTTTCTCAAGAACGGCGCGTGACGCCGGCACCCACCCCTCCCCACTTTTCCCCCGAAAGTGTGTAGTTGATCCGTATGGGCACCTCGGCTGCCGCGGAGGCACGCCGGGCTGAGCTGGCCGGGAATCTGGCCCGGGTACGCGCCCGCATCGTGGACGCGTGTACCGCCGCCGGCCGCGACCGCGCCGAGATCACCCTGGTGGCGGTGACCAAGACGTACCCGGCCAGCGACGTGCTGCACCTGGCCGCGCTCGGGGTACGCGACATCGGTGAGAACCGGGACCAGGAGGCGGCACCCAAGGCGGCCGAGGTGGCCGCGGCCGGTGCCGCCCCGCGCTGGCACTTCATCGGGCAGTTGCAGCGCAACAAGGCCAGGTCGGTGGTGCGCTACGCCCACCTGGTGCACTCGGTGGACCGGCCGGAGCTGGTCACCGCGCTGGGCAAGGCGCGCCAGTCGGTGCTGGCGGAGGTCGACGAGGCTCCGCTCGGCGTACTCGTCCAGGTCAGCCTGGACGACGAGCCCGGCCGCGGCGGAGTCACCCCGGACGAGCTGTTACGCCTGGCCGACGAGGTCGCCGCCCACCCCGCACTGGCGCTGCGCGGGCTGATGGCGGTGGCGCCGCTGGACGCGCCGGCCGAGCCGGCGTTCGCGCGGCTGGCCGTGCTGGCGACCCGGCTGCGCGCCGAGCACCCCGACGCCACCGCCATCTCGGCGGGTATGAGCGGCGATCTGGAGACCGCGGTCGCGCACGGCGCGACACACGTGCGCATCGGCAGCGCGTTACTCGGTAACCGCGCCCCGCTGCGGTAGCCTGACCGAGGGACGGCAAGTTACACCGTTGTTGTTTTCACGTGTCCCCGGTGCCGGCGCGGCGGGGACGGTGCTGCATGGAGGCGGTGCCGTACGGGGCAAGGAGGAGCGCGGCGATGGGCGCGATGCGCAGGGCGGGGGTATGGCTCGGTCTGATCGAGGACGATGAGGACCGTCCGTACGCCGAGCGGGGGTATGACGGCCGGGGGTACGACGACTTCGAGGACGAGGTCGACGAGGCACCGGTGGTACGACCACGCGCCGCCGAGCGGTTGGCGGCGCAGTCGACTGACGACCCACTGGGCCGGTCCGGCCGCGAGCCCGTACGGGCCGAGCGCGGCAGCATCCGGCCGATCGTCCGCGGCGCGGCACCCGGCGTGTCGAGCAGCTACGCCACCCGGGACAACCTCGCCCTGGCACCCCAGGTACAACTCCGGGAGCGGGCAGTGATGGCCGAGGAGGAGGAGCGGCGGTACCAGATCACCACGCTGCACCCCACCACGTATAACGAGGCGCGCACGATCGGTGAGCACTTCAGGGACGGCGTACCCGTGATCATGAATCTCACCGAAATGGCCGAGTCGGACGCCAAGCGTTTGGTTGACTTCGCGGCCGGACTGGCGTTCGGCCTGCGGGGTACGATGGAGCGCGTGACCAACCGGGTGTTCCTGCTCTCGCCTGCCAATGTCCAGGTCACCGCGGAGGACAAGGCCAGGATCGCCGAGGGCGGGTTCTTCAACCAGAGCTGAACAGGACCCCGCCGGACGTGATATCCCTGATCGCCCAGATCGCCTACCTGGTGTTGTTCTCCCTTTACTTTCTGCTGTTCGCCAGGTTCACGATGAGCTGGGTCCTCCAGTTCGGGCGTCGGTGGCACCCCGGTCGTGGGGCGGCCGCGTCACTCGAAGTGGTGTGGAGCGTCACTGATCCGCCTCTCAGAGCGTTGAGGCGAGTGATCCCACCGCTTCGAGTTGGTACGGTGAGCGTTGACCTGTCTGCCATTGTGTTGCTGCTTATCCTGTTCGTGCTGATGAACGTCGTGGTGGCGCGGCTAATCTGATAGCGGCGCCACCACGCCCGTGACATCAGCCGCCCGCGGCCGCAACTGACCCGAGGAGTTTCGATGCCGCTGACCCCGGCCGACGTGCACAACGTCGCCTTTAAGAAGCCTCCGATCGGCAAACGGGGGTACGACGAGGAGGAGGTCGACGCCTTCCTCGATGAGGTCGAGCGCGAGCTCGCCCGTCTGATCGAAGAGAACAATGAGCTGCGGGCTCAGGTGGAGCGGGGTGGCGGAGGACGCCCCAGTTCCGCCAGCGGCCCCGGCGCCGACCCGCGCCTGGCCCAGGAGAACGTCGAGCTCAAGACGCAGCTCGACCGCCTCAACCGGGAGAAGTCGGCCGCGGAGCAGGCAGCCCGCGCCATGCAGGCCGAGTTGGAGCAGATCCGGTCCCAGGGCGGACCGCCGGTCAGCAGCGGCGACGGTGAGCAGCAGGCGCTGCGGGTGCTGATGATGGCCCAGCGGACCGCCGACGACCACGTGGCGGACGCCCGCCGCGAGGCCGACAAGCTGCTCTCCGATGCCCGGTCGAAGGCCGAGGAGGTCACCCGGGAGGCGCGGGCCAAGGCCGACGCGCTGGAGCGGGACGCGCGGCAGCGGCACCAGGAGGCGATGGGCGGGCTGGACGCCAAGCGCACCGCGCTGCAGAAGCACATCGAGGAGCTCAAGCAGTTCGAGCGCGAGTACCGCACCCGGCTCAAGGCATACCTGGAGAGCCAGCTGCGCGACCTCGACGGGCACGGCAAGGGCCTGGAGGCGGAGATGAACCGCACCGAGGCCAACCGCGCCGGCGCGGGCGGTGGCAGCCTGGCGGCCGCGGCGGCGGGTGCCTACACCGGCAGCCGTCCCGGCATCGACGCGGCCGGGCGCTAGCTGAGCCGACGGGGGTGAGTAGTGATCTTCGGAAGTCTCCTGCTCATCCTCGTCGCGATCGTGCTCGCGATCTTCGGCGTCATCCAGGGTTCTGACCCGATGCTGGTCGGGTCGATCCTGGCGAGCCTCCTCACGGCCGTGGTGCTGGCGGTGGGCGCGCGGCAGGCCGCGTCCACCCGCCTGG
>DATEJJ010000710.1:0-3606 GCA_035278125.1 Rugosimonospora sp. | reverse complement strand
GGCGAGGTGGCCACGGACCTGGGCGGGCGTACCAGCCTGGCCGGGCTGGCCGAGCTGCTCGCCGGCGCCGAGGTACTCGTGTCCGGCAACACCGGACCGGCGCACCTCGCCGCCGCCGTCGGTACGCCGGTGGTGAGCCTGTTCGCCCCGACCGTCCCCTTCGGACAGTGGGGACCGTACCGGGTACCCGCGGTACGCCTGGGCGACCCGCTCGCCGGCTGCCGCGACACGCGCGCCACCCGCTGCCCGGTGGACGGGCACCCCTGTCTGTCCGATGTGGACCCGCAGGCGGTGGTCGCCGCGGTCGAGCTGCTGAAGCGCGCCGGCGGCGGGAGCCGGTCGTGAGGGTCCTGCTCTGGCACCTGCACGGCGCCTGGACCACCGCGTTCGTGCAGGGGCCGCACACCTACTTCGTGCCGGCCACCCCGGACCGCGGCCAGTACGGGCGCGGGCGCGCGGACACCTACCCGTGGCCGGACTCGGTGCACGAGGTGGCGCCCGGGGAGCTGGCCGCCCTGGACGTGGACGTGCTGGTGCTCCAGCGCCCCGAGGAGTGGTCCCTGGCGGAGCGGTGGCTGCGCCGGCGCCCGGCCCGGGACGTACCCGTGGTGTACCTGGAGCACAACACGCCGCGGGTGGACGTACCCGACACCCGGCACCCGGTGGCCGACCGGGACGGCGTGGTGCTGGTGCACGTCACCCACTTCAACGAGCTGTTCTGGGACGCCGGCGGCACCGAGACCGTGGTCATCGAGCACGGCGTCCCCGACCCCGGCCACCGGTACACCGGCGAGCTGGCGCGGCTGGCGGTGGCCGTGAACGAGCCGGTACGCCGCGGCCGGGTCACCGGTACCGACCTGCTGCCCCGGTTCGCCCGGGTGGCGCCGCTGGACGTGTACGGCATGGGCGTCGCGGACCTGCCCGAACAGCTCGGGGTGGAGCTGCACGTCCTGGACAACCCGCCGCAGGCGCGGATGCACGCGGAGATCGCACGGCGGCGCGCGTACCTGCACCCACCCCGGTGGACCTCGCTGGGCCTGTCCCTGCTGGAGGCGATGAGCCTGGGCATGCCGGTACTCGCGCTGGCCACCACCGAGGCGGTGGCGGCGGTACCACCGGACGCCGGAGTGCTGTCCACCCGCGTCGACGTGCTGCTGGAGGCGGCCGCGTGGCTGCTCGCCGAGCCGGCCGACGCGCGCCGGCTCGGCAACCGGGCCCGGGAGGTGGCGCGGGCGCGGTACGGGCTGGACCGCTTCCTCGCCGACTGGGACCGGCTGCTGTACCGCGTCACCGGCACGTACCCACCCGGAAAGGTGAGCACATGCGCATCGCGATGATCTCGGAACACGCCAGCCCGCTGGTGGCCCCCGGCGGTGTGGACGCGGGCGGGCAGAACCTGCACGTGGCCGAGCTGGCCACCGCGCTGTCGGCGCGCGGGCACGAGGTACGGGTGTACACCCGCCGCCACGGCGACCTGCCGGAGATCGTGGACCTGGCCGGCGGTGTGCAGGTGGTGCACGTACCCGCCGGGCCGCCCGAGCCGCTGCCCAAGGACGAGCTGCTGCCGTTCATGGGCGGGTTCGGCCGGTACCTGGCGGCGCAGTGGGAGCGGGGCCCGTGGCGGCCGGACGTCGCGCACTCGCACTTCTGGATGAGCGGCCTGGCGGCGCTGACCGCCCGCGCCCGGTACCCGCTGCCCGTGGTGCACACGTACCACGCGCTGGGCAGCGTGAAGCGGCGGTACCAGGGCGACCGGGACACCAGCCCGGCCCAGCGGATCGGGTACGAGCGGGTGCTCGGCCGCCAGGTGGACCAGGTGATCGCGCAGTGCGCGGACGAGGTGGGCGAGCTGGTCGCGCTGGGCATCCCGCGCGCCGGCATCCGGCTGGTCTCCTCCGGCGTGGACACCGGGCGCTTCACGCCGAGCGGGCCGCGCGCCCAGCCGCACCGGGCCGGCGGCCGGATCCTCTCGGTGGGCCGGCTGGTCGAGCGCAAGGGGTACGCCGACCTGGTCGAGGCGCTGCCCCTGGTACCCGAGGCCGAGGTCGTGGTGATCGGCGGCCCGCCACCGGCCGAGTTGGGCGCCGATCCGCTGGCCCGGCGGCTGCGCCGGCTGGCCGAACAGTGCGGCGTGGCCGACCGGTTCCGCCTGGTCGGCGCGGTACCCCGGGCCGAGATGCCGGGCTGGTACCGCTCCGCCGACGTGGTGGCCTGCGCCGCCTGGTACGAGCCGTTCGGGCTGACCCCGCTGGAGGCGATGGCCTGCGGCATCCCGGTGGTGGCGTACGCGGTGGGCGGCTTCATCGACACGGTGGTGGACCAGGTGACCGGGGTGCTCGTGCGCCCGCGCGACATCAAGGCTCTGGCCGGGGCGCTGCGGGCGCTGATCGGCGACCCGCTGCGCCAGCTGGAGCACGCGGCCGCGGCGGTGGACCGGGCCCGCGAGCGCTACAGCTGGGACCGCAGCGCCGAACAGCTCATCGCGGTCTACGCCGCGCTGGCCGGCGTACCGGTTGACGACCTGGAGCTGCCCGCCGCGGCCGGCGCCGCATGACCGAGCGCTCGCGCGAGGGCACCGCTGGCAACGTCAGGCCGGCGCCCCGCTCGCATGCATGCGGGGTGGCGGCGTGACCGCGCTCGACGAGCACCTGCGGGCGCTGGCCGGGACGGTGGCGGGGTTCGGGGAGCAGGCGGACCGGCTGCGGGAATGGGGGCTGCGGCTGGCCGGCGCGCTCGGCCAGGGTGCCCGGCTGCTCGCCGCCGGCAACGGTGGCAGCGCGGCCGAGGCCCAGCACCTGGTCGCCGAGCTGGTCGGCAAGCTGGACGGGGACCGGCCGCCGCTGTCCGCCATCGCGCTGACCGCCGAGAGCAGCAGCGTCACCGCGATCAGCAACGACTACGGGTACACCGAGGTGTTCGCCCGGCAGGTACGCGCGCACGGGCGCCCCGGGGACGTGGTCATCCTGCTGTCCAGCAGCGGGCGCAGCCCCAACCTGCTGAGCGCCGCCGAGACCGCGCAGGAGCTGGGGCTGGCCACGTGGGGGCTGACCGGCCCGCTGCCCAACCCGCTCGCCGACCGCTGCGCCGAGGTGGTGGCGGTACCCAGCCCGTACGGGCAGGTGGTGCAGGAGCTGCACCTGGTGGCGGTACACCTGCTGTGCGCGTCGGTGGACGCGGCACTGCCGGCGGCACTGGGCGCGCGGATGCTCGGGGCGGCGTAGGTGAAGCCGCTGGTGGTGGTCGGCGACGCGCTGCTCGATCGGGACGTCACCGGGCAGGTGAGCCGGATCAGCCCGGACGCGCCGGTACCCGTCTTCGACGAGGGCGAGGGCAGGGACCGGCCGGGTGGCGCGGGGCTGACCGCCGCCCTGGCCGCCGCGGACGGGCGGGCGGTGGTACTGGTCACCGCGATCGGCGGCGACGGTGCCGGTAGCCGGCTGCGGCAGTTGCTGGCGCAGGCGGGCGTGCGGGTGCTGGAGCTGCCGTACCGGGGCGACACCCCGCAGAAGATCCGGCTGCAGGCCGGTACCCAGGTGGTGCTGCGGCTGGACCGGGGTACCGCCCCGGGCCGGCCGGGCGCGCCGGGGCCGGACGTGCTGGCCGCGC
>DATEJJ010000709.1:0-6045 GCA_035278125.1 Rugosimonospora sp. | reverse complement strand
GCTCCGTCAACGCCAGCCGGCGCCCCCACGCCACCGTCGCCGACCGCCCCGCCCAACCCGCCACCCGCCGGTACCACGCCACCTGCCGGACCACCGCCGGCCACCGGAGCGCCGCCGCCCCAGCAGGGCAGCTCGACCTGCCCGCTCCCCCGCCATCCGGACGCGTCCTGCACCGGCGTCCCCGCCGGGGTGGCGCTGCGGTCCGTCGCCGGCAACGTCACGGTCACCACCGCCGGTACCGTCATCGATGCCCAGGACATCCACGGCTGTGTCCGGGTACAGGCGCCCGGCGTGGTCATCCGCCGCTCCCGGATCAGCTGCGCCAACTTCATCGCGGTGGCCAGCTTCCACGGTGACTACCGCGGCACCGGCCTGCTGATCGAGGACAGCGAGGTCGACTGCGACGACGGTCCGGGTACCGGCGTCTCCGACTCCGACATCACCGCGCTGCGGCTGAACATCCACGGCTGCGAGAACGGGTTCAGCCTCGACTCGGACGTCCAGGTGTCCGACAGCTACGTGCACGACCTGTTCAACAGCGCCACGAGCCACACGGACGGGATCGAGATGGAGGGTGGCACGAACATCGTCGTCACGCACAACACGCTACTGGACGGGCCGGGTACCTCGGCGATCATCACCGATCCGACGAAGATGTCGAACCTCACCATCAGCGACAACCTGCTGGCCGGCGGCGCCTACACGCTCTACTGCCCGCGGGATACCAGCAGCGGGGTCCGGGTCCTCGACAACCGGGTCAGCCGCGAGTACTACGCGACCGGCGGCCAGTACGGCCCCTGGACCGACTGCCAGAAGGTGGCCCAGGTCAGCGGCAACATCTGGGACGACACGGGCCAGCCGCTGGCGTTCTGACCGGTGAGGACCGCGTGCCCCGGTCCGGTGGGGAAACCGGACCGGGGCGGCGGGTCGGGTCAGCCGTCAGCGCTGGCGGGGCATCGGCTTCGCTGCCGCCGGCATGAACGTGGCCGCGACCACGACTCCGTTGCCGTTCATGGTGAGTTGGATCGGGTTAGCCATGTTGAGCAGGTTCGTACAGTTGAGCCCGGTGAAGCTCTGGTTCCCGCGCATGGCCAGGAAGGTGAACAGGTTGTTCGCCATGGCCGGCGCCGGGGACGGCCCCAGAGCGAACATGGCCATGTCCCGGAACACGCGCTGGATGCCGTTCGGATTGACGAACAGGTTCTGGCAGTACGTCGTGCCGTTGCCGTTGTCCGCCGCGCTGAGCGGTGCCTGGTTCACGCCCATCCGGTACAGGTTGGTCTTGACCGCGTTCTGCCGCGCCTCCACCATCGTCATCGGGTCGGTCAGCGGCACCAGCGCGATCGGAGCCTTCTGCCCGGCGGCGGCCTGCAACTCGTTGAGTGGGAGCGAGGACGTCGGCATGCCGTTCAGGGACTGGTTGGCCGCCATGAACGGCGTACACCCGAGGGTCGGCAGGACGAACACGTCCAGCAGCCGGTTGTCGCTGCCGTTGGCCAGGTCCACCTGTGCCGCCATGCCCAGTGCCGCGCGGGTGGCGGCGTTGGCCTGGCCGGTCTGCCCGTTGGCGTTCGCGAGGTAGTGGCTGAGCACGTTGTCGCTCTGGTCCATGTCCACGAGCGAGAAGTCCCGTACCGTCGGGCAGGGCATGCCGTCCTTGGCCATGGCCACCGCGGGTACCGCGAGCTTGCCCGCCATGATCGCGCCGTTGGCCGCCTGGAAGAACGCGGGCGCGTTGCAGTACGCGAACTGGCCGAAGACCGACTCCTCCAGACCGTTGACGCAGTTGGCCATGCGCAGGGTGTTGGCGTCGTCGGCGGCCTTGAGCGTCAGGTTCGTACCGTTGAAGCCGAACCACAGCCCGACGGTCGCACCGGCGGGTACCACGGCCGGCGCGGGTGCCGCGAGCGCCTGCGTACCCTTGTCCACCACCAGCGGGTCGTACAGCGTGATCTTCCCGGCGGCGTCGATGATGGCGCCCTGCACGAACGCCGACTGGTTCGCGTTGGCCTCGTTGCACGGGCCCTTCTCCGGGTTCGTCGCGACGAGTTGGTACGGGGTGGCGAGTCCGGCCGCGGTCAGCGGGTTCGCCGGCACGATGAGGGTGCAGTTCGGGTTCACGGCGGCGGCGTTACCGATCTGCGTGTACCCGATGATGCTCGCCGCGACGACCCCGGCCACCGCCACCACGCTCACCGATCTGACCACCTTGCGCGGTGGCCGCCGCCGCACCGGGGCAGGCGCGCGGTGGCTGGGCTGGTGGGTGTCGCTTGTCGCCGGTCTTTCCCTGTCGCTGTGCTCCGCAGTCATCGCACGCCTCTCGTGAGGATGGGGTCGCGGCCGCTACCTTCGCTGGTGCCTTCGCCACGCCAGCGAATCTCCCGTGGTGGCAACCCTTGCGAGAGCTTCCATGCAGCCCCGAGTCGGGGTCAAGCGAGGCGGGTGACCGATAGTCATGCCGGTACACGTAACGGTTTGACAGTTACGTGTCGACACAGCGATGGATTGTGCGGCAGCCAGGCGGTCCACCCGGCACGATGGCGGTGACTCGATGTTACTTGCGGGTACGCTCCTGTAAGCCACACGTAAGCAGGTAAGACACACGTAAAGCCGGTAAGCCACGCATACGCGGGCACGCCCGGGCCGCCCGGGCGGAGCGGCGGACCCGGGCGGCCTGGGCGGTGCTGTCAGCCGACCCGCTCGGGGCCGTTGACCATCCGCTGCGCGATCTGATCGGCCCGGTCCGCGCTCAGCTGCGGGTTGGCCTGCGTCAGCGCGTTGCTGATCGTGGAGATCAGCGAGTCGGTGCTGATGCCCTTGCTCTGCGCCAGCGATTCGAGTGACTGGCCGCCGCGCAGCGCCGAGCGCAGGTCGTCGGTGCTCATGCCGAGCGCGTTGGCGGCGGCATCCATCCCGGCCTTGTGGGCGCCGCGGCCGGCACCGTGGCCGTGGTGGGTCTGCTGGATCTGTTGGGTCTGCCCGGCGGTGTAGTCTTGGCCGCCGACTGTGTTGATGCTCATGCTCGTCCCCCCGTGTGGGTCCATCTGACTACTACCGAGCATCGGATACCGGTATGGCCACCCGCAGCGTTGCACCCGAACTTCCAGACAGTTGCACCCGAACGTTCAGCCAGCTCTGAGCCCGCGGTTTGTCCGACAGCCGACACCCGGTCCGACCGATCTCCGTCACCACGCTAGGATTCTTGCCAAGATCCGCAAGTGTCGGATCAGACCGGGCGGGGGCAGACCGGGGCGACCTCGCCGGCCGGAGGGAATTGCCTGTGCAACCAGAGCATCCGCCAGAGCATCCGCGCGAGCCGCGGCCGCGACCGACCCTGCCGGCTGGTAGGCAGAAGCCGCACCCGCGCACGTGGATACTCATCCTCGCCGGCGCCGTGCTCGTGCTGGCCACCGGAACCATCACGATCCTGGCCACCCAGCCGCACGGTACCGGCCAGCGGGGCGCGCTGACCGTACCGTCGCACCTGCCGGTCTCCGTACCCGCACCGGCGCCGGCCACGGGCTCCGCGACGGCCAGCGCATCCCCAACGCCCCGCGCCTCCGCGTCCGCTGCGCCGTCGAAGGCTCCGGCGGGACGCACCAGCATCGCCTGCCCGCTACCCCGCCACCCGGACGCGTCCTGCACCGGAGTACCCGCCGGTACCGCGCTGACCGTCGTCAACGGCGGCATGACGATCACGACGCCGAACACCGTGATCGACCGGAAGGACGTGCGGGGCTGCATCCGGGTACAGGCACCGGGCGTGGTGATCCGGCGCTCGAAGGTGAGCTGCAACGACTTCATCGTCATCGCGAGCTTCCACGGCGAGTACAGCGGCAAGGGGCTGGTCGTCGAGGACAGCGACGTGTCGTGCAACAACGGCCCGGGTACCGGGATCTCGGACACCAACGTCATCGCGCTGCGGCTGAACATCCACGGCTGCGAGAACGGGTTCAGCATCGACTCGAACTTCCAGGTGTACGACACCTACGTGCACGACCTGTTCAACAGCGCCGAGACGCACACCGACGGGATCGAGATGGAGGGCGGCGCGAACATCACGGTCAACCACGACACGCTCCTCTCCGGAACCGGCGGAAATTCGGCCATCATCACGGATCCCACCAAGATGTCCAACGTGACGATCAGCGACAACCTGCTGGCCGGCGGCGCGTACACGCTGTTCTGCCCGCGGGATTCGAGCAGCAACGTGCGCGTGCTGGACAACCGGGTCAGCCGCATGTTCTACCCCAGCGGCGGCCAGTACGGGCCGTGGAGCGACTGCCAGAAGGTGGCGCAGGTGGCGGGGAACGTCTGGGACGACAGCGGCCAGGCGCTCGCGTTCTGAGCCTCACATCGAGAGCACTCACGGTGCGTACAGAATCACGGTGCGGTCGCGATCTCGCCCGCCCTGTTCACAGCGAAGCCTAACCTTACTAAGCTAAGGCTTAGCTTAGTAGTTTGGCCGTGATCGGTCATACTCTGGGAGGTTAGTGTGTCTCTGCACCTTTTATGGCGTGACCGGAGCGCGGTGCTCCTGGCGAGCGCGTCCGTGTCGGCCCTGCTCCTGCTGGCCGGCTGCGGCGGCACCAAGAAAGCCGAGGAGGTCGCGTCATCGCAGACGCTGGCCGGACAGTCCATCACTGTCTACAGTGGACAGCACGAGCAGACAGTGGACACGCTGGTGAAGGACTTCCAGAAGCGGACCGGCGTCACGGTCAGCGTCCGCTCCAGCGACGAGGCCGAACTGGCCAACCAGATCCTGCAGGAGGGCGCCGCGTCCCGGGCCGACGTGTTCTTCGCGGAGAACCCGCCGGCGCAGACCACGCTGGAGAACAAGGGGCTGCTGGCGAAGGTGGACCCGGCCGCGCTGGCGGCGGTACCGGCTCAGGCCAGCTCGGCCAAGGGCGACTGGCTCGGGGTGTCCGCCCGGATGGCGGCATTCGTCTACAACACCGGCAAACTGACCGCCGCGCAGACCCCCACCTCGGTGAAGGACCTGGCCACGCCGGCCTGGAAGGGCAGGCTCGGCGTCGCCCCCAGCGAGACCGACTTCTCACCGCTGGTCACCCGGATGATCCAGGCCGTGGGCCAGGACGCGACCAGGACCTGGCTGGAGGCGCTGAAGGCCAATGGCAAGATCTACGACTCGAACGAGGACCTGGTCGCGGCGGTGAACCGGGGCGAGGTCGTCGGCGGCGTGATCGACCACTACTACTGGTACCGGCTGCGCGACGAGCAGGGCGCCGGCGGCATCCACTGCGCGCTGAGCTACTTCGCGGCGGGCGACCCCGGATCGCTGGTGGACATCTCCGGCGCCTCGGTCCTCGCCTCCAGCAAGCACCAGGCCGCGGCGCAGGCGTTCCTGGCGTACCTGGTCAGCCCGCCCGCGCAGCAGATCATCGCCACCTCCGCCAGCTACGAGTACCCGCTGCTGGCCGGCGTGCAGGACACCCGGATCACCCGCGCGTTCGCCGACGCCGGGCCGGTGGTGCCCGCCAGCGACCTGGGCGACGGTACCCAGGCACTGCAGTTGATGCAGAGCGTCGGCCTGCTGTCGTGACCAGCTCAGCCACTCCGACGCGCGCGGGCCGGCTGCCGGTGCTCCGGTGGCCCGCCCGCCGCGGGGTGGCCGTGCTGCCCGCCGTGGCGGGCCTGGTCACCCTGGTCGCGGTCTGCCCGCTGGTGTTCATCGCGCTGCAGGCCGAGAAGTCCGGCTGGTCGAGCGCGCGCCGCCTGCTGGGGCGCCCGCTGGTCGCCACGCTGCTGGTGCACACCGTCACGCTGACCCTGGTGGTCACCGCCGGCACCCTGGTGCTCGGGTTCGCCACCGCGTGGACGGTGGAGCGCACGGACCTGCCCGCCAAGCGCGTGTGGACGGTGCTGGCGGCGATGCCGCTGGCGGTACCGGAGTTCGTCCACGGGTACTGCTGGGTGTCGCTGTTCCCGCAGGTGCGCGGGTTCTGGGGCGCCGCCCTGGTGATGACCTCCTCGCTGTACCCGCTGGTGTTCCTGCCCGTCGCGGCCGCGCTGCGGCGGGCCGAC
>DATEJJ010000708.1:0-8799 GCA_035278125.1 Rugosimonospora sp. | reverse complement strand
GGTGCCGGCGAGACCGCGTAAGGCAGCCCGGACACCTGCGCCGCCGTTCCCGGGATCCCCGCCTCCGGCGCCGGCGCAGCCGCCAGCAGCGAGCCCAGCGCCACCACCAGCTCCGGCTGCTCGATCACCGTCGGCGCCAGGCCCAGGCGCTGGTGCAGCAGCGTGCTCGCCAGCGGTACCCGGCTCGACCCGCCGACCAGGAACAGCCCGCGCACCTGGTCCGCCCGTACCCCGGCGCGCTGCAGCGTGGCCGCCGTGAGGTCCACCGTGCGCTGCAGGTACGGGCGGGCCAGCTGTTCGAACTCCTCGCGGGTGAGCACCACGTCCAGGTCGAACAGGGGCACCGGTATCGCCGCCGAGGAGCTGCGGGAGAGCTGCTCCTTGGCCGCACGCGCCTCCTCCTGGAGCAGCAGGAGCCGGCGGCGGGTCGCGTCGTCGGCCGGCTCGCGCAGCCGGTGCCAGAGCGCGGCGTCGCGGGTACCCAGGGTGCGGCCGAGGTGCTCCACGATGGCGGCATCGAGGTCCACCCCACCGAGGTCGTAGATGCCGTCGCTGGCGAGCACCTCCCAGCCGTGGTCCGGCCGGCGGCGCAGCACGCTGGTGTCGAAGGTACCGCCACCGAAGTCGTACACGACCAGGCAGCCGCCCGGCGGTACCGCGTGCCCCGCGACCGCGGTGAAGTAGAACGCCGCCGCCACCGGCTCGGGTACCAGCGCCACGGCCGGCAGCCCGGCCCGCTCGGCCGCCTCGACCAGGATGCCGCGCCGGCTGCCGGCCCAGTTCGCCGGGAACGTCAGCACGGTACGCGCCGGCAGGGCACCGGCCACCCGGGCGGCCTCGTCACCGACCCGGCGCAGCAGCGCGGCCAGCAGGTCGGCGACCGGGTACGCACGCGGGCCGAGCAGCACGGTCCCCTCGTCCACCCGGCGCTTCGGGTTGGGCTCGAAGCGCATCGGGTCCAGCCGGGCGCTGCGCTCGGCGTCGCGGCCGACCAGCAGCCGGCCGTCCATGTCGGCGTAGACGGCGGACGGCAGCAGGAAGGACGCGTCGAACAGCAGCGGCTGCCCGCGCCCCCCGGCGCCACCCAGCGCGGCGACGGTGTGGGTGGTACCGATGTCGATCCCTAAGGCGGGTCCGGTCACGCCGTCACGGTAGCGGCCGGCCTCAACAGCGGCGGGCGGGCCCGCGAGTCCGATACGCGACTGCGCGACGGTTCATCCAAGGTGGACGGTCAGCCGCAGCCCCGGCCGGCTCAGCTCGATCGTCCGGAGCTGCGTGATGGGCACCGGAAGCGAGTACCCGATGGTGCCGGTACGGCCGCTGACCGTGCAGATACCCACCGGGTAGCGGGCGCCGGCCGCGGTCACCACGTCCATGGTGTAGTCGCCCGGCTGCGGCGCGGCGGTGACCGCGACCATCACCCAGGGCGGCGAACCCGGGTACAGGTAGACGGTGCCCGCGACCGCGCCGCCGGGCGTCAGCACCGCCGCGGACACCGGCGCGGCGCGGCCCGGCCAGGCGAGGATCTGCCGGTACTGGTCGGCAAGCCGCCGGTCCGGTGCGGTCCGCCAGTCCTCCACGGCCACCCCGACCAGCAGCGCGACCACCACCGCCGCCGCGGCCACCAGCCGCCGCACGGCCGTACGCCCGAGTCGTGGCCGCCGCCGCGCGCCGGCCGTGTGCAACCGCTCCAGCACGGCGCTCTCGAACCCGGCACGCGGCTCCCGCGACGGGGCGAGCAGCAGCAGCTCGTCCGCGACCCGGGACAGCTCGGCCAGTTCGGCCCGGCAGGCCGCACAGCCGCTGACGTGCCGCAGCACCTGCGCGCGTGCATACCCGGTGAGCGCACCGGTGGCCAACTCGGCCAGCAACGGCCTGACCCCGGCGCAGTCAGGTCTGTCATCCATCGTTCACCTCAAGGTGGTCCCGCAACCGGGCCAGGCCCAGCCTGATCCGGGTCTTCGCCGTACCGAGCGGTACGCCCTCGCGCTCGGCGATCTCCCTGGCGGTCAGCCCGTACACCGCCGCCAGTACGACCGCCACCTGCTGCTCGTGCGGCAGCCGGTGCACGGCCGTCCGGATCCGCTCGTTGTCGGCGACGTGGTCGGGTGCTCGCGCGTCCGGCTGGTGCAGCATGCCGAGCAACACCTCGGGGTCGTACGGCTGGTCCCGCACCAGCCGTACCGCGTCGACCGCGGCGTTCCGCGTGATCGTCAGCAGCCAGCCGGTCACCCCACCACGCCGCGGGTCGTACCCGCCCGCGAACCGCCACGCCCGGACGAACGCCTCCTGGGCAACCTCCTCGGCCACCGCCGGTACCCCGACGATGGTCAGCGCCAGCCCGTAGACGCGGCTCTGGTACCTGCGCACGAACGCGGCAGCCGCATCCGGATCGCCGGCAGCCATCGACGCCAGCAGCCCGTCATCGGTCGCTCCCACACCAGGAAATACGGCGGGAAGCACGCGTCGGGATTTCTCCCGCCGCCATGTGACATAGACCACAGTCGAAATCTCGGCAGAACCAGCGCCGGTATTACGGGGAAACGTCCGGGTGGGAAGGACAGGTGCGATGCGCTGGAAGACAACCCTGATGAGTGCGGTGGGCCTGGTACTGGTGGTGCCGGCCTGCGCGAGCAACTCCGGCAGCGGCGGTACGGCGGCGGCTGGTGGATCGACCGTGTCGACCCGCGACATCCCCGGTATCGGCATGGCGCTGGTCGGCACGGACGGGAAGACGCTGTACTTCGCCGAGGCCGAGGCCAACGCCGCCATCCGCTGCACGGACGCGTGCGTGAGCTACTGGGTACCGCTGACGGTCGCGGCGGGGAAGGCACCGGACGGCGGCAGCGGCGTGACCGGAAAGCTGGCCACCGTGAACCGGCCGGACGGCAAGGTCCAGGTCACCTACGACGGCAAGCCGCTGTACGAATTCATCCAGGACAGTGCTCCCGGCGACGCCAAGGGCAACGGCGTCACGGACTCGTTCCGGGGCGTCCAGTTCGTCTGGCACGCGGCGGTACCGTCCGGCGCGGCACCGATCGGCGCCACACCCGGCGGTACCGACAACCGCGGCGGGTACGGCGGCGGCGGGTACTGAGGTCCACAGTGGACTGACTCAGCCGGAGACCTTGTCCAGGGCGGCCAGGGCCTCGGTCACCGCCTGCTCGGCGGGCTGCTCGCCGGCGCTCACCTCGGGCAGCACCGCGTCCAGCGGGGTGTGCGCGCCCGCCTGCCGGTACCCGGAGTACGCCCGCAGCCCGTCGACCAGGTCGTCGTAGCACTTCCGGTCCGCGGGCGGGATCGGGGTACCGCTGGCGTGGCGCAGCGCTTCGGCGGCGCCGAGCAGGAACGCGGCGCGCTCCGGGCGGTCCGGCGCGTACAGCGAGGCGAAGCCCTCCAGGGCCACCGCCATGCCCTCCCGGTCGCCCATGTCCCGGCGCAGCAGCAGCCCGCCGCGCAGCAGGGTGGCGGCGTCCGGGTCCCGCTCGCGCACGGCGACCAGGCCGAGCGACACCAGCACCCAGGCCAGCAGGTACCGGTCGCTCAGGTCGCGGGCCATCGGCAGCGCCTCGTGCAGCCAGCGGCGCGCCTCGGCCTGGTCGCCCTCGCGCCGGGCGATGTTCCCGAGATTGATCAGGATGATCAGCTGGGACCGGGTACCGCCGAACTCGCGGGCGGTGGGCAGGCTCGCCTCGCTGAGTTCCCGGGCCCGGGTCAGGTCGCCGTAGAGCGAGGCCACCTCGCCCAGGTTCGCCATCGCGATGGCGATCTCCATCGGGTCGCCCAGCTGCTGCCCGATGGCCAGGCTCTGCTCGTTGTTGGCCAGCGACTCGGGATAGTTGGCCTCCAGGTTGGCCAGCGCGCCCAGCAGGTTGAACGCGTTGGCCGCGCTGCGCAGGTCGCCGGCGGCCAGGGCCGCGTCCCGGGCGGACTCCAGGTGCCAGTGCGCGGCGGCGGTGTCCGCCTGGTACAGCGCGAGCGCGCCGGCGCCGAGGTGGCTCTGGATCCACAGCGGCTGCGGGATGTCCGCCGCGGCGAGGCAGCGCTCCAGCCACTGCCGGCCCTCGGTGAGGTACCCGCGTACCCGCCAGAACCGCCAGATGCGGGCGGCGATGGCGGCGGCCTGGCCGGCCTCGTCGTGCGCCAGGCCGAAGGTGAGGGCGGCGTGCAGGTCGCTGTACTCGTCCTCCAGCCGGGCCAGCCATTCGTCCTGCTCCGGGCCGCGCAGCGCCGGGCCGACCACCTCGGCCAGGGTGACGTACCAGTTGAGGTGCTGGCGGTGCGCGTCGGTACGCACGCCGAGCCGGTCCAGGTGCTCCAGCGCGTACGCCCGGATGGTCTCCAGCATCCGCCAGCGCCGCTCGCCGCCCGAGCCGGTCTCCGGCGTCAGGAAGCTGCGGTCGGCGAGCGCCCCGAGGTGCGCGCGCAGCCAGCCCGGGTCGACCCGCCCGTCCGCCCGGGTCATCACCGCCTCGGCCGCCTCCAGGGTGAACGCGCCCACGAACACGCCGAGCCGGGCGAGCAGCACCGTGTCCTCGGGGTCGAGCTGGTGGAAGCTCCAGTCCACGGCGGCGCGCAGGGTGCGGTGCCGGTCGGTGCGGTCCACCGCCGGGTCGGCCAGCGCGTCGAGCCGGTCACCCAGCTCGGCGAGCAGGTCGGCCGGGCTGGACCGGTCGCACCGAGCGGCGGCCAGCTCGATGGCCAGCGGCAGCCCGTCCAGCCGGTGGCAGAGCTGCGCGACGGTGCGCGCGTTGCGCTCGTCCAGGGCGAAGTCGAACGCGGCGGCCTGCGCGTGCTGCACGAACAGGGCGATCGCCGAGGCCGCCCCGACCGCCTCGACCAGCGCCGCCCCGCCCTCGGGCAGCAGGGTCACGTCGGGTACCACCAGCGGGGGTACCGGGTAGACCTGCTCGCCGTACAGGCGCAGCCGCTCCCGGCTGGTCACCAGCACCTTGATCCGGCGGCCGGCGGCGAGCAGCTCGGCGACCTCGGTGGCCGCCGGTACCAGGTGCTCGAAGTTGTCCAGGATCAGCAGGGTCCGGCGCGGGGCCAGCGCGTCTGCGATCGTGTCCAGCAGCCGCTCGCCCCGCTTCTCCGCGATGCCCAGGGTGCGCGCGATGACCGGTACCAGCTGCTCCGGGCCGGCGATGTCGGCCAGCCCGACGAAGTGCACGCCGTCCGGGAACTGCTCGGCGCAGCGGGCGGCCACCTCGATGGCCAGCCGGGTCTTGCCGATGCCGGCGGTACCGGTGAGCGTGACCAGCCGCCGGCTGTCCAGCATCCGGGCCACCTGCTCGATCTCCGCGCCCCGCCCGACGAACGGGGTCACCGGCGCGGGCAGCCGGCCGACCCGTGCCCGGGCACCGGCGGTACGCGCGTCGTCCAGCGTCCAGAAGCCGTCGGCGTGGCGCAGCAGGCCGCCGTCGGTCAGCCGGTTCAGCTCCTGCACCACCAGGCCGGGCAGGCCGCCGGTGGCCGCCGCGATCCAGTCCAGCAGCTGCTCGCCGGGCTCCCCGTGCAGCCGGGTGCGGAGCATGATGCGCAGCCCGGAGCGGGACAGCGGGCGCAGCGGGATCCGGCTGCACAGCACCTCGGTCGGGTCGTCCACCGCGGACGGCCACTCGCCCGCGCGCACGTACCCGACGCACAGCTCGGGGCGGGCACCGGCGGGCGGTTCCGGGAACGGCTCGCTGCCGTCCACGATGACCAGCAGGCCGACCGCGTGGTCGAGGTAGTACCCGGACGGGGCCGCGTCGGGTAAGGAGCCCGGGGACAGCACGGCGAAGCCGCGCAGCCGGGCCATGCACGCCACCTCGACCAGGAACCGGGTACGCCCCGAGGCGGGCGGGCCGGTGACCAGCAGCACCCCGCGCCGGGCCGCCGGCAACCGGTCCAGGAACTCCAGTACCGAGGCGATCTCGGCCTCGCGGTCGAGCAGCCGGGTCATGCCGGACTGGGCGACCGGGTCGCCGCCGCGCTCGTCGTCGCCCACCGCGCGGCCGCGCCCGCCGCGTTTGGCCAGGTAGTTGCGGCGGTCGGCGGCCTCCAGGAGGGTACCCGGGGAGTCCCCGTCCTCGGGGTGGCAGGCGATGCCGAGGCTGATCGAGAGCACCAGCGGCGGCGCGCCCTCGAACGGCGGCTCGGAGACCGCGGTCACCAGGGCCTGCGCCACCCGGGTGGCCGCCTCCCGGGAGGTGTCGGGCAGCAGCACCACGAACTCGTCGCCGCCGTACCGGAACACCTCGTCATCGGCCCGTACGCCGCGGCGCAGCCGGTCCACCACCTGCCGCAGTACGAGGTCGCCGCGGGCGTGGCCGTACACGTCATTGACGCTCTTGAACCAGTCCACGTCCAGCAGGAAGACGGCGTACGCGGAGCCGACCAGGCGGGCGTCGTCCAGCCCGTCGCGCAGGTGGCGCTCCAGGGCGCCACGGGACCAGGCACCGGTCAGCGGGTCGACGAGCGGGTCGGAGTCCGTACCCACCCAATTGACCCCCATCCGGACACCCCTACGCCATGTCGATTCACCCGCCGCTGACCTCTCCGCAACAACTGTAGAGAACAGCCGGGGAGGGTCAAGCACACCCGCCCCGGTACCGCCGCCCGGCCGGGCCGGGATCGGGCGCCGCCGCAGTGCCTGCCGGCCTGCTCAGCGTGCTGTCCGATGTGGACAGTACGGTCGGCCGACGGGGTCGCGATCGTAAGATCTGGCGATTCTCCACTGTGGAGTCAACTACCCCGCACGCGCGGTGCGTGCCCGTACCGTCACAACACAGTGGACAGTCGCCTGCCGCTCGCGCGTTTTCCGTAAAACGGGCGTCAGATGGTGAAGTGGTCCACCGCCTGGCGCAGCTCCGCGGACAGCTCGGCGAGCTGGCGCCCGGCCCGCTGCGCCTGGGTGATACCGGCGGTGGTGTTGTCCGACTCGGTGGCGACCGCGGTGATCTGCTGGCTGATGTGGGCCGAGCCGGTCGCCGCCTGGCTGACGTTGCGGCTCATCTCGGTGGTGGTGGCGGTCTGCTCCTCCACCGCGGAGGCGATCGTGGTCTGGTAGTCGCTGACCCGCGCGATGATCTCGCTGATCTGCGTGGTGGCGGCCACCGCGGCGCCGGTGTCGTGCTGGATCGCCTCGACCAGCCGGGAGATGCTCTCGGTCGCCTTGGCCGTCTCCTGGGCCAGGTCCTTGACCTCGCTGGCCACCACGGCGAAGCCCTTGCCGGCCTCGCCGGCGCGGGCGGCCTCGATGGTGGCGTTGAGGGCGAGCAGGTTCGTCTGCCCGGCGATCGCGGTGATCATCTTGATCACGGTACCGATCTGCGCGGACGAGTTGTCCAGCTGGCTGATGGTCTGCGTGGTACTCGCGCCCAGCGCCACCGCCTCGGCGGACACCTTCGCCGCCTCGGCCGCGTTGTGCGCGATCTCGCGGATGGAGGCACCCATCTGCTCCGCGCCCGCCGCCATGGTCTCCACGTTGCGGGTGATCTCCCCGGCCGCGGTGGAGACGTCGCCGGCCTGGCTGGCCGACAGCCGGGCCGAGTCCGCGATCCTGCCGCTGACCTCCGTCAGCTCGGCGGACGCGGTGTCCAGCCGGCCGGCCGTGCCCACCACGGTGGCCAGCGCGCCGCGCAGCGACCCGGTGGCGCGGTCCAGCGACCGCGCCATCGCACCGATCTCGTCCCGCCCGTTCACCTGCCCGGCGCGGGTCAGGTCGCCGTCGGCCACCCGGTCCAGCACCCCGACCATGCCGTTCACCCGGCGGCTGATCATCCGGGCAATGGCCAGACCCACCCCGACCGCGAGCAGCGCGGCGAGGATACCCACCTCGATCATCGTCTGCTCGCTGCCCGCGGCGGCGCGGCGGGCGGCGGCGGCCTCGGCGGCGGCCGCCCTGGTCTCGTCCTGGAAAAGGGTGTCCAGCGGGTCGGCGTAGCTCGCGTCCGCCTGGTCCAGCGGTCCGGCGATGGCCCGCAGTGCCGTGGCCGCGTCGCCGCGCCGGGCGGCCGGGATCACCTGGGTGTCGCGGATCTGCCGCCAGCCGGCGAGCCCGGCCCGCACCTTGGCCATCAGGTCGCTGCGCGTGGCGTCCATCGAGCCGCCGTGGTGCTGGGTGAAGGCGTCCAGCGCGCCGTCCACCGCCTGGTCGGTGTCGTGGATGTCGGAGAGCATGCCCGCCTGGGCGGCCGCGGCGGCGACCACGAAATCGCGCACCTTCCACCGGGAGTCGCCGATCCCGTCCCGCACCTGGGCCAGGTCGGCCAGGGGCAGGGCGGTCTGCGCGTACAGGGCGTTGGCGTTCGCGCTGATCGAGCGGAGCGCGGCCACCGCGTCCCACATCACCAGGCCGGTACCCAGCACCGCCAGTACCACCGGCAGCAGGATCTTCGTGCGCAACTTCCGGTCCACGAGCCAGCCGAACCAGCCCCGTCCCCCGCCCGCGGCGGACACTGCCGATGACCCCATCGCTCCCCCTCGTGGCCCGCGCGGCCCGACGCGGACCCCGACGGTGACCTCCCATCGGCAGCCCGGCGCGGCACCTGAGCCGCGCGCGCTCCGGGGGTCTCAGCCGCCCGGGGTGCTGGCCGGCGCGGGCGGCAGGACGCTCTCCTCGTGGTCCAGCTCGCTCTCCAGGATGCGCAGGTCCGTGTCGGATAGCCGGCCCGCGTCCCGGCGCGCCACCAGCTCCTCTCGCTCGGCCGCGATCATCTCGCGGCGCACCCGCAGCGCGGTGCCGTAGTCGTCGTCCACCGGGAGCGCCTCGTCCTCGGTCGCGGCCAGCCGGGCCACCCGGTCGGCGTACCG
>DATEJJ010000707.1:0-21035 GCA_035278125.1 Rugosimonospora sp. | reverse complement strand
GAGTGAGGTGGCCGGGCCGGTCGCTTGCCGGGGTGGTCAGCTGGTCGTGACCTCCTTGTGCTGCAGCACCTCCGGCGATTCCGGCACCCGGACCCGCTGCGGGCGGATGGCCCAGGCGCTGGCGGCGAAGACGAAGCTGAGGCCGAAGAACAGCGCGCCCAGCCCGATCACCAGCCAGGACAGTTCCCACGCCTGGTATGCGCTCATCAGCGAGCCGCGCAGGGTCTCGCCCATGAACGCGGTCTGGCGCTGGGCGGCGAGGGTGGCGTCCTTGCTGCCGCTGGCCATGTAGGCGGCGGAGACCTCGGAGTAGGTGCGGCCGCCGGTGGCCTCCTTGACGTGGACCTCGACCATGTCGGCGTACGCCTTGGCCTGGGGGCCGGTGGTGACCTGCCGGCCGGCGTAGGCGGCGAGGCTCGCGGGGAGGCTGCTGCTGCCCTTGGCCGGGAAGGTGATCTTCTGGTTGGTCAGCTCGGTGCGGATCTGGCTCTGGCCGTGGACACCTTGGTAGATCATGACGGGTCCGGCGACGAACAGGGCCAGGGCGGCGCCGGCGAGCAGGATGCCGGCGACGGTGCGGGACTTACGCATCATGTCCTCCTCCGTTGTGCGGCCCGCGTATCGGGTGGGCCGGTCACCTCTGAGTCTTCGCTCAACACCGCGGCAGGGGATGGGTCCCAGTCCTCGCGCTCGGGCGACCAAAGTCCCGTCCCGACCCGGGCCGGATGGCCCGGCCGCCCGGCGACCTTCAGCGCCGTAGTACCGCGCGGGAGAACCGGTGGGACCGGGTCAGTGCGGTGTCGTCGAGTTCGTAGGTCAGTTCGTCGATGACGTCGACGACGCCGGGGATGGCCCGGGTGAAGGTGGCCACGATCTCGGTGGTGGTACGCCGGTCGAGCCGGCCGGTCAGGGTGACGATGCCGGCCTTGACTGATACCCGTACCGCGGCCGGGTCGATCCACAGGGCGCTGAGCAGGTCGTTGACCACGTTGGCGCGGAGCTGGGCGTCCGGTCGCGTGTACAGCCGGACCAGGTCCCGGCGGGACAGGATGCCGACCAGTCGCTCGGTGTCGTCGAGGACGGGCAGCCGTTTGACCCGGGCGGCGTCCATGAGTCGGGCGGCCTGTTCGACGGTGGCGGTGGCGCGGATGGTGACCGGTGGGGTGGTCATGAGTTGGGTGGCGAGGTCGCCGTCGGCGCGGCGGGTGGCGCGGCTGGTGCGGCGGGTGACCAGGGGGTGGCGTGGTACCCGGTCGGGGTACTGGAGTTTGGCGAGCAGGTCGGCCTCGGATACGACGCCGAGGACGTGGTGGCGTTCGTCGACGACGGGGACGGCGCTGATGCCGCGCTCCACGAGCAGGTCGGCGATCTGTTTGTATTCGGTGACCGCGGTGACGGTCGCCACGTCGTGGGTCATGACGTCGCTGACGTACCAACGCTTCATCACGTTCTCCTCGGAGGCTGGTCGGTCGTCCGTCCAGCACACCGCACCGCGCCGGTCCCGGGCAGATACGGTCGGCCCGAACCCGGCAAGGTCTTTCGGCCCTGGGCGGTGGGCTGCCGCGGGGGCAGCGTGGGAGGTGAGTGATCGACTGCGCTGGAGGTGACGCGATGATGTTCGGGTACCAGCCCGGGTGGGGCTGGATGATGATGGTGATGCCGCTGCTGTGGCTCGGCGTCCTCGTGGTGGTCGCGTGGGCGGTGGTACGCCTGGTGCCGCGCGGCGGCGGGGTGACGCATCCGGCACCGCCGCGGGAAACGCCACGGGAGGTTCTGGACCGGCGGTTGGCCAGCGGCGATATCGACGCGGAAACCTACACCCGCACGCGCGACCAGTTGGCGGGGCGGGACCGGGAAACGCGATGAGACGGCTGCTGGTCCTGGGTGCCGGGACGGCCGGCACGATGGTGGTGAACAGGCTGCGCCGCCGGCTGCCGCCCGACCGGTGGCAGATCAGCGTGGTGGACCCGGGGCGCAGTCACACGTACCAGCCGGGGCTGTTGTTCCTGCCGTTCGGCACGTACCGGTCCGCCGATCTGGTCAAGCCACTGGACCGGTTCATCCCCGCCGGGGTGGAGCGGGTGGTGGGTGCCGTGGAGAGGGTCGATGGGGACCGGAACACGGTCGTACTCGACGGCGGCCGGGAACTGCCCTACGACTACCTCGTCATCGCGACGGGCACGACTCCGCGCCCCGACCAGACGCCGGGCCTGCTCGGTCCGTGGTGGCGGGAGAGTGTCTTCGACTTCTACACCCTGGACGGCGCCACCGCGCTGGGCGAGGCGTTGCGCCGGTTCGAGGGTGGCCGGCTGGTGGTGCACATTGTGGACACTCCCATCAAGTGCCCGGTGGCGCCGCTGGAGTTCGCGTTCCTCGCCGACGCGTACCTGCGCCACCGGGGTCTGCGGGACCGGGTGCAGCTCACCTACGCGACTCCGTTGCCGGGCGCCTTCACCAAGCCGATCGCTTCGGCCCGGCTCGGCGCGCTGCTGGCCGAGCGGGGTATCGCGGTGGAGCCGGACTTCCTGGTCGAGCGCGTCGAGGGTGACCGCCGGGTGCTGGTGTCCTACGACGGGCGGGAGGTCCCGTTCGACCTGCTGGTCACCGTACCGCTGAACATGGGTGCCGAGTATGTCGCCCGCTCCGGTCTCGGCGACGAGCTGAACTATGTACCCGTCGACCGGCACACCCTGCTGTCCACGAGATACGCCAACGTCTTCGCCATCGGCGACGCCAACGACATCCCCACCTCGAAGGCGGGTTCGGTGGCGCATTTCTCGGTCGAGGTGTTCGCGGACAACTTCCTCGCGCACGTCGACGGGCGGCCGATGCCCCGGTCCTTCGACGGCCACGCGAACTGCTTCGTCGAGACCGGTGACGGCAAGGCGTTGTTGATTGACTTCAACTACGACACCGAACCGCTGCCCGGCGTGTACCCGCTGCCCCTGGCCGGCCCGTTCGGGCTGCTGCGCAACACCGCCCGCAACCACTGGGGCAAGCTGGCCTTCCGCTGGCTGTACTGGCATCTGCTGCTGCCCGGGCGGCCGATCCCGCTGCCGGCGCGCATGTCGATGGCCGGCAAACACCAACCCGCTGAGGAGTAACCATGCCTGTCACCACTTTGGGCGACGTCCAGGTCCACGTGGACGCCGAGGGCTTCCTGACCGAGTACGACGAGTGGACCCCCGACCTGGCCCGGCAGCTCGCCGCCGCCATCGGCGTCGAGCTGACCGGGGCGCACTGGCCGGTGCTGCGGTTCCTACGCGAGGACTACGCGGCTCAGCACGAGACGGCTACTCTGCGCCGGGTCGCCACCCGCACCGGTACCCCGATCAAAGACCTGTTCACCCTGTTCCCCGGCAAGCCGGCCAAGAAGATGGCCTACATCGCCGGGCTGCCCAAGCCGCACGGCTGCGTCTGAGGGGAGAAGGCACGATGACAACCGTCACACCGATACCGGCGATCGTCCCGGACTTCGGCGGGAGCACCCCGACCGCGCGGAAGCTGGCCATCATCTGTTCCAAGGGCAACCTGGACATGGCGTACCCCGGGCTGATCCTGGCCAACGCCGCGCTCGGCGAGGGCGTGGCGACCCACCTGTTCTTCACGTTCTGGGGCTTCGACATCATCACCAGGTCCCGGATGGACGATCTGAAGTTCACCCCGCTCGGTAACACCGCCACCCACCTGCCGCAGGGACTCGGCGGCCTGCCCGGCATGACGGCTGTGGCCACACACCAGATGCGCAAACAGATTCGCGACATCGGCGTACCGGACATCCCCGAGTTGCTGGAACAGATCGTCGCCTCCGGCGGCCATCTCTGGGCCTGCCGCATGTCCGCGGACATGATGCACCTCGACCTGGACGATCTGTACGATGCCGTCGAAGGCATCATCAGCGCGGCCGACTTCATCGAGAAGACCGAGGGCGCCCAGCTCCTGTTCATCTGACGAGGACCCGCCGCCGATCGACACGAGAGGGCTGGCCGGCGTGACCAAACGGACCGGGTCCGCGAAGCGCCCGGGGCGGATGCCCCGGGCGCTCTACGAAGCAGAGCTGTTCCGGCTGCAGGCCGAGCTGGTGAAGCTGCAGGAGTGGGTACGCGTGGAGGGTGCCCGGCTGGTCGTGCTGTTCGAGGGGCGGGACGCGGCGGGCAAGGGCAGCGCCATCAAACGGGTCACCGAATACCTCAACCCGCGCGTCGCCCGGATCGTGGCGTTGCCGGCGCCGACCGAGCGGGAACGCTCGCAGTGGTACTTCCAGCGGTATGTGCCGCACCTGCCCGCGGCCGGCGAGATCGTGCTGTTCGACCGCAGCTGGTACAACCGGGCCGGGGTGGAACGGGTGATGGGCTTCTGCACCGACGCGGAGTACGAGCGGTTCCTGCACCAGGTCCCCATCTACGAACGGCTGCTCGTGGAGGACGGTGTGCTGCTGCGCAAGTACTGGTTCTCGGTCAGTGACGCGGAGCAGGAGCGCCGGTTCCGGGACCGGTTGGAGGATCCGATGCGCCGGTGGAAGCTGTCCCCGATGGATCTGGAGTCCATTACCCGCTGGGAGGACTACTCCCGGGCCAAGGACGAGATGTTCGCGCGCACCGACCGCCCCGAGTCGCCGTGGTACGACGTGGCCAGTGACGACAAGCGGCGGGCCCGGATCAACATGATCGCGCACCTGCTGTCCACCGTGCCCTACTACGAGGTGCAGCGCCCGCCGCTGCGACTGCCGCCCCGCCCCGCCTCCGGCGGCTACCAGCGGCCGCCCCTGGCGTCCACCAACTACGTGCCGGACCATGCGGCCCGCCTGACCCGGGACTGAGGACCCTACGCGGCGCCGACCCCGCGGAGCATCCTGGGGTTGGAGGTACGAAGATGGCTGGGACAAGGGATCCGTGGCGCGGCTTCACCGAAGGCACCTGGCGGCGGGGTATCGACGTCGCCGCTTTCATCCGGGAGAACTACACGCCGTACGCCGGCGGTGGTGCGTTCCTGGCACCGGCCACGGCACGCACGAGGGCACTGTGGGACGGGCTGGCCGGGCTGTTCGCCGAGGAGCGGGCGCGCGGTGTGTACGATGTGGACACTCACACGCCGTCGACCATCACCGCGCACGCGCCCGGGTACCTCGACCGCGACCGGGAGCTGATCTTCGGGCTGCAGACCGACGCGCCACTGCGCCGGGCCATCATGCCGGCCGGCGGGCTGCGGATGGTGGACCAGGCGCTGGCGGCGTACGGGTACCCGCCGGATCCGGTCGTGGACGAGGTGTTCACGCGGTACCGCAAGACCCACAACGACGGCGTTTTCGACGCGTACACGTCGCAGATCCTGGCCGCCCGCCGCGCGCACATCATCACCGGCCTGCCCGACGCGTACGGTCGCGGCCGCATCATCGGCGACTACCGCCGGGTCCCGCTGTACGGGGTGGCGCGGCTGATCGACGCCAAGCGGGCGGAGAAGGCGTCCCTGGACGACCGGGTATCCACAGTGGACGTGATCCGGGACCGGGAGGAGCTGGCCGAACAGATCCGCGCGCTGGACGAGCTTGTCGAGATGGCCGCGGCGTACGGGTACGACATCCGGGTACCGGCCAGCACCGGGCGGGAGGCGGTGCAGTGGCTTTACTTCGCCTACCTGGCCGCGGCGAAGGAGCAGAACGGCGCCGCGATGTCGCTCGGCCGCACCGCCACGTTCCTGGACATCTACCTGCAGCGCGACCTCGACGAGGGCCGGCTGTCCGAAAGCGACACCCAGGAGCTGATCGACGACCTGGTCATCAAGCTGCGGCTGGTGCGTTTCCTGCGCACCCCGGAGTACGACGCGCTGTTCTCCGGCGATCCCACCTGGGTCACCGAGTCCCTGGGCGGGATGGGCAGCGACGGCCGCACCCTGGTGACCCGAACCACCCTCCGGTACCTGCAGACGCTCTACAACCTGGGACCGTCGCCGGAGCCCAACCTGACCGTGCTGTGGTCGCCGGCCCTGCCCGAGGGTTTCAAACGGTTCTGCGCGCAGGTGTCGCTGGACACCAGCGCCATCCAGTACGAGAGCGACGAGCTGATCCGCCCGTACCTGGGTGACGACGCGGCGATCGCCTGCTGCGTGTCGGCGATGCGGGTGGGCCGGGACATGCAGTTCTTCGGCGCCCGGGCCAACCTGGCCAAGGCCCTGCTGTACGCCATCAACGGCGGCCGTGACGAGCTGACCGGCGAACAGGTCGCCCCGCCGGCGCCACCGGTCGAGGGTGAGGTGCTCGACTACGACGAGGTGCTGGCCGCCTTCGACCGCACGCTGGACTGGTTGGCCGCGACCTATGTGGACGCGCTGAACATCATCCACACCATGCACGACAAGTACGCCTACGAGCGGCTGGAGATGGCGCTGCACGACTACCCCGTGCACCGGTTCCTGGCCACCGGCATCGCGGGCCTGTCGGTTGCCGTGGACAGCCTCGCCGCCATCAGGTACGCGACGGTGAAGGTGCTCCGCGACGCGACCGGCCTGGCCGTCGACTACGCGGTGGAGGGGGAGTACCCGCGCTACGGCAACAACGACGAGCGCGCCGACGCCATCGCGGTGTGGCTGGTGGACAGCTTCATGGCCAAGCTCCGCGGCCGGTACACCTACCGGAGCGCCGAGCCGACGGTGTCCGTGCTGACCATCACCTCGAACGTGGTGTACGGCAAGCACACCGGCAACACCCCGGACGGACGCCGACAGGGTGAGCCGTTCGCGCCCGGTGCCAACCCGATGAACGGGCGGGACGAGCACGGGATGATCGCCGCCGCGCTGTCCGTGGCCAAGCTGCCGTACGGCAGCGCCCGGGACGGCATCTCGCTGACCAACACGGTGACCCCGGCCGGACTCGGCCACACCCGCGAGGAGCGGATCGCCAACCTGGTCGGCGTGCTCGACGGGTACGTCGACGCGGGCGGCTTCCACATGAACGTGAACGTGCTGGACCGGGCGACCCTCGAAGACGCCATGGCCCATCCGGAGACGTACCCGGACCTGACCATCCGGGTGTCCGGGTACGCGGTGCGGTTCGTCCGGCTCACCGCGGAGCAGCAGCGCGATGTGCTGTCGCGTACCTTCCACGGGCGGCTGTGATGGACGGCCGGGTGCACAGCTTCGACCTGTCCGTGGGCGTGGACGGTCCGGGTACCCGGTTCGTGGTGTTCCTGGCCGGCTGCCCGCTGCGCTGCCGGTACTGCCACAGCCCGGACACCTGGTCCATGCGCAACGGCCGGCCGACCACAGTGGACGATCTGGTCACCGAGGCGCGCAGGTACCGGCGGTTCATCGAGGTGGCCGGCGGCGGGTTGACCGTCAGCGGCGGGGAACCGCTGCTGCAAGCCCGGTTCACCGCTGAACTGCTGCGCGCGGCACAGACGGAGCTGGGCCTGCACACCGCGATCGAGACCACCGGCTGCCTCGGCGCCCGGGCCGGCGAGGATCTGCTGGACGCCACCGACCTGGTGCTGCTGGACCTCAAGTCCTGGCACCCGGACACCTTCCGGTACGCCACCGGCGGCGGCGAGGTGGCGCCCGCGCTGCAGTTCGCCCGCCGGCTCGCCGACCGGGGTACGCGCATCTGGCTCCGGTTCGTCGTGGTACCCGGACTGACGGACGAACCATCCAATGTGGAGGGTATCGCGCGGTTCGCCGCCCTGCTGCCCACCGTGGAACGGGTGGAGCTGCTGCCGTTCCACAAGCTCGGCGAGTACAAGTGGCAGCAACTGGGCCTGCGGTACCCGGTGCACGACACGCCCGTACCGGACGCGGAACTGCTCGCGCGGGTGCGCGAGCAGTTCACCGCCGCCGGTCTCAGTGTGGCCTGCTGACTAGCCCCAGAAGGCGAGCGCCTGCCGGCCGAGCGACGCCTGGCCCGCCGTGTTGGCGTGGCAGCCGTCCACGTCCTCGCCGTTGTGCAGGTGGAACTGCCCCGGATAGCGCACGTTCTGGGTCGTGTCGTTGCCCGCCTGCTGGGCGAGGCTGTCCGTCAACTGTGGACCGTTGGCGCCGGCGAGCGAGCAGACGTGGCCGGCGTCGTAGAGCGGCTGACCCGTGATGTAGATGGTGGCGGCGGGTGCCGCGTGCAGGCGCGCGTTCGCGATCAGCTGCTTCACCTCGGTGTAGGTGGCGCCTTGGGAGGCGAAGATGCAGATCTGCACCCATACCGCGGTCGGCTTGCCGAACTTGGCGACCTGCTGGTCGAACAGTTGCCAGGCGCTGGAGTTGGGATCGGTCCAGGACTGCACGACCAGGCCGCCCGTACCGTACGGGCCCCACATGCGGGTACCGCCGTCGGCGACGTAGCCCTGCGCGACGTTCTCCGCCATCGAGCAGCCGATGAAGCCCATCGAGTGGGTACCCGGGGCGCCCGTCGGTGACGGGGTACCGGCTCCGCCGCCGTTGCACGCCACGCCGTTGAGGGCGAAGGCGGTCGGTACCGGGTTGGTGCCGTTGTTCCACGACGCGTTGAACCCGAAGCTCGCGCCGGCGTCGGTGCCGAGGCTGCCGTTCCAACTGGCATTGCGGGCGGTCACCTGCGCACCGCTCTGGGTCAGCGTCGCGTTCCATGCCTGAGTCACCTGCTGGCCCGCACCGAAGGACCAGGTCAGTGTCCAACCGGTGACGGGATCACCCAGGTTGGTCAGCGTCACGCTGGTGCCGAAGCCTCCCGGCCATTGGGAGCTCACCGAATAGGCGACCTGGCAGCCGGCGGTCGCCGCGTGCGCGGCCAGCGCGGCCACGCCGATGGCGGCGGCGGCCACGGCCACCGGCACTGCGGCCGTGACGAGTAGACGGAACCGAGAAAGGCGCATCGCCCCTCCTTGCCGATAGGTTGTCGCGGCACGGACGCCGGCCGCTGACTTTCCGAACGGTACGACGGAGATACGACGACAATCAATATTTCTGTCGCATGACGGTGGTCCATCCGCATGCCAGGCGGTTTGCGGTCGGACCGACATAGCGGAAGTTTCAGTCGACAGTGCAGTTGACAGCCACGTCGATCGCCGTCAGCAGAATATCTCACCCAAGTGCATGTGCCGACGGGCCGGCCTGGTGGGTTGGTCGGCCCCATACAATGCCCGCATGTGCTCTGACCTCGCCCGCAGCGGGACAGCCGGCCGCCGGTCGGGTCATGGCTGAGCCACCGGTGGTGGTGCCGCCGGACCGGTTGTTCGGTGAGGCGTCCCAGGAGCGGTTCGTGTGGTCGCGCCGGTACGCGGCCGGAACCGGCGGCGTGCGTGGCTTGTTGATCACGGTGTTGGGGGATTATGTGCGTCCGGCGCACCGGCCGGCACCGACGTCGGCGTTCATCGACGTGATGGGTCGGTTGGGGGTGGAGGAGACGGCGTGCCGGCAGACGCTGATCCGGGCGGCGGCCGACGGGTGGCTGGTGCAGCAGCGGGAGGGCCGTTACACGTGGTGGCAGCTGAGCCCGGCGTTCGAGGAGTTCCTGAATGGTGGTGCGGAGAAGATTTTCGGGTTCACCGCGACGCAGGAGGTGTGGGACCGGCGGTGGTTGGTGGTGGTGGCTCGGGCGGTGGAGACCAACCGGGCGGGTCGGCATCTGCTGCGGACCCGGTTGCGGTGGGCGGGTTTCGGGAGTCTGGGGCCGGGGATCTGGATCAGCAGCCACAGCGACCGGGTGACGCAGGCCGCCGGGTTGTTGCGGGAGGCCGGGGTGTACGAGGACTCGCAGGTTTTCCTGTCGGATTTCCTAGCCGGTGGTGATCTGTCCACACTGGTGCGTCAGGCGTGGGATCTGGACGAGGTGGAGCGCGAGTACGAGCAGTTCCTGGCCGGGTTCGCGCACCAGCCGTCGGCTGATCCGCTGGTCAGGCTGACGCAACTGGTGCATGCGTGGCGGCGGATGCCGCTGATCGACCCGGCGCTGCCCCGGCAGTTGCTGCCCACGAACTGGATCGGGGCGCGGGCGGCGAAGCTGTTCCACCGGCAGCACGCGAAGTGGCTGCCCGATGCGACCCGGGAGTGGGAGCTGATCAGCCGGCACGCCCGGTAGTGGCGCCTACCGGGCGTGCCGGATGCGGTCACGACACTGTGGACGGTGGGGCGAACCGGCCGAGCCAGGGGATGTGGTCGTTGACCGGTGCGGGTGGGTTGGCGGGGACGAAGTTGGCGGCGTCGTCGGTGCTGCCGGTGCCGTCGTAGCGGGCGACCAGGGGGTAGGGGAAGACGGGTCGGGTGCGGACCACGGTGCTGCCGTTGAGTTCGGTGGCCACCACGCGGTTGGGTGCGGTGCCACCCTCCACCCAGTTCAGTAGTGGGGTGAGCAGGTCGAAGCTGTTGGGTGCGTTGCCGCCGCCGCAGTGGAAGACGCCGGGGAGCAGGTACAGCCGGGCGAAGCTCTGGGTTGCCGTCAGGCCGCCCATGCGGTCCTTGACCGCCTGGTAGTAGGCGATGGTACCCAGCGGTGGGATGGCCTGGTCGGCCCAGCCGTGCCAGAGGATCAGTTTGCCGCCCGCCTGTTTGAAGGCGGTCAGGTCCGGGTCGGTCGCGTCGTAGAAGCCGGCCAGGCGATCCACCTTCGCGAAGGTGGCGTCGTCGAAGCGGATGTCGTTGAGGGTGAACGGCAGCGGCGGGTTGGGCGCGAACGCCAGGTACTTGACCCAGCCGTTGCCGATACGCCAGGCGATGGTGGAGTTCTGGGCGGCGGCCGGGTTGGGTGGGATCATCCAGCCGGCCCAGGCCAGTTCGGACCCGAACGGTTCACCACCGGGGTACAGGGCCTGGCCGCGCGGGTCGACGGCGCCGGAGTAGATGCGGCGTACCACCGTAACCTGGGCCTGGGTGAGGCAGCCGGCGGCGTCCACGTTGCCGGGGCAGGCCAGCGAGGCCGGGTCGAACGGGCACCGGCGCGGGTCGTCGATCTGCCCGTCGACCAGGCCGTCGAGGCCGTCGCAGCGGGCCAGCACCGCGGTGTGCAGCAGGCTCAGCTTCGACGCGGGCAGGATGACGTGGCCGGCGGCGTCGAAGTCGACCCGGGCCAGCCAGGGTTGGTTGAACGCGTTGAGTTCGGTGGTGATGGACGCGGGGGCGCCGGCGAGGATGCCGTTGAAATCACGCGGGTAGCGCTGCGCCTCGGTCAGGCCCTCGTGCCCGCCCTGGGAACAGCCGTCCCAGTACGAGTAGCGCGGCTGCTGGCCGTAGAACGCGGCGATGAGAGCCTTGGCCGCCAGCGCGGTCAGGTGGTCGGCCCGGAAGGCGAAGTCGATCCGTAGCTGGCCGTCGGTGCCGAAGTTGCCATCGGCGGTGCCGCCCGCCACGTGGCCCTGGTTGTCCGAGGCGATCGCGAAGCTGCCATCGGTGACCGGTGCGCAGCCCACCGCCGCCTGGACCGTGATCGCCAGGGACCCGCACAGCCCACCGCAGCCGGCCTGCAGGTACCGCTGCCGGTAGGTCTGCGTCGGCAACTGCACCTCGAACTGGACCTGCGGCGCGATCACCCCCTTGACATCACAGATCGGGTACCCGGCGGGCGCGCTCGCGGCGGCCGCCGACAGGATGCCGGTACCCGCACCCACCTGCGCCGACAGGTCCACCCCGGTCAGCGCCGCGCAGTCCACGCGGGGCGCCAGCACCGGGAGCTGGGCGACCGCGACGGCCGCCGGCACCGCCCGGGGATGCGCCCCGGGTGCCGAACCCGAAGCCGCGCCGCCCACCGACACCACGGTCAGGACTGCGACGGCGACCACCAGCAGCACCGGTACCAGGCGGGGACCTCGACGACTCATGCCGGCCTCCTTGCGTTCGCTATACGAACAGTCGTTCGGCGCACGGACGATGTGGATGCTACGACCGGCAGGACGGCTCGTCAACGATGTACGACCAATAGGGGTATGACAGCGATGCTGGCGTCAAACGTGGTGCCGGTTCGAGGTGTTGACATTCCGGGCGTACGGTCCGTACGTTCCGTGCATTCAGGTCACCCGGGAGGCGATCATGGACCGTCAACATTCGACAGTCACGCGCCATGGTTCTATGACACGGCGAAACGTCCTGGTGGCCACCGGACTGAGTGTGGTCGGCGCTGATCTGCTGTCCGCGTGCAAGGTGGGTAGCGGGACGGCGGGTAGCGGCGGCGGTACGACAACCCCCACGATCAAGGTTGGCTTCGTCAGTCCGCGGACCGGTGCGGCGGCGGGGTTCGGGGAGCCCGACGGGTATGTGCTGGGTTTGGCGCGTAAGGCGTTGGCTGGTGGGGTCAGCGTGGGTGGCAAGAAGTTCACCGGTGGCCAATGTGGTGGCCACCCCGATCATCGGTGGCCAGTGGGTCACCGACCCTACCGGTAAGTACAAACTCGACTTCGTCCTGTGCGAGAACTCCGCCGATCCCAACGTCCCCATCGCCGCGAAGCTGAATCCCTACACCGCATGAACCCATCCACTGTGGACGGCGGGGACCCGGCCGCGATCCCGGCGGTAGTACGGTGCGTCTGTCCCCATTGGACTATGGTCCCGGGCGGGTTCCCGTGGCCGTCGCCAATCACCGGCGGGAGCGGCTGCTGAGCGGGGACGGGACCCGTTCCTCCGGACGGATCCTGGAGCTGGGCCGGACCACGGGCGACCTGGGCGGCGGCAGTGACTGGGTAAGGTCGAATACCGGCGCGGCAACCGGTACCGGTGCGAATCCGTTGTCCCGGTCCGGAGCGGCCCCGGCGACTACCGGGTCGGCGAGTGGGTCGGGCTGACGTATGTGCCCGGCCGGTCTGTCGTGCGGCTCGATGGCCGGAGCTGGTAGCGCCGCTTACCGTCACTCGGACTGGGCGCCGGCCCGCTCCGGGGGAGGCGGCACGGCGCTGTCCGCCGCGGCGGTGCGCCGCATGGCGGCACGCTCGTAGGCCGCTGCCGCGATCCGGCCCAGCGTCGGCAGGACGATGAGGATCCCCAGGAGCAGGCCCCACGCGGCCCAGCCTGCGGCACTGGTCAGCCGGACGGCGAGGAGCGCCGCTGCGAACAGGACGATGGCGAGGATGCCGCCGACGACGTCGTTATGGGCGTACTTCACGTATCCATGGTGGCGTGAGTACCGGGTCACGTAAAGAGACGGGCGTCGCTGGAAGCAGCAGATCGACCGTTCACCCGCGGCCTCAGCGCGAGCATCGCCCAGCCCGCGTACCAGCGCGGCGCGGTTCCGGACTCGCTGGCCACGGCGAGCCCTGTCTGACTACGCTGGGCGACGACCTCGGGCTCGCGGTAACCCCGGGCTTCGACGCCGTGACCGGGATCGGCAGCCCGACGGGCGCGTTCGTCACCGCGTTCCGCAGCCGCTGACCACCGTGCGCGGGCCGGCCCGCGCACGGACGGAGCCGGCCCGCACGACACCAGCGGGCCGGCTCCGTCCATCGTGGATGAAATCGTCGACCGCCCTGTCGGGTGAAAACTTGCCTCAGAAGTTTCAGAGTACATCCGATAAATCGCTGTAACGTGAAACGATCAAATGCCAGTACCCCCCAAGAGGTCGAGACCTATCGCTAACCCACAGCGGAAGGTACTGTAACGATCGGCGCCGCAGACCGGGCGTCCCGACCTTCCGGAAGATGTCCGGAAATCCGTCCGACCTCCCGGTGCCGAAAAGTGCGGCGGCACGCCCGCTAGCAGCGACAGGAGGACGACAGTGACGAGCAGCGCTGACGCTCGTAGGCACCCGACGGCATTCCTGGCGGACGATGTGGCCGACTCGTATCAGGCGTGGCGCGACCCCGCGATCCCGGTCGACGAGCGGGTGGCCGACCTGCTCGCGCGGATGACCCTGGAGGAGAAGGTCGGCCAGCTGCGGTCGATGTGGCTCGGTGGCTCGGTGACCGGCGACGACTTTGCTCCGCACCCGCACGACGCGGCCGACGACACGCCGCCGTGGAGCGAGCTGATCGCCTCCGGCCTGGGGCAGCTGACCCGGGTGTTCGGCAGCGCGCCGGTCGCCGCGGCGCAGGGCATCGCCACGCTCGCCCGGCTACAGTCCGAGGTGGTGGCCGCCAACCGGTTCGGCATCCCGGCGATCGCGCACGAGGAGTGCCTGACCGGTTTCATGACGCAGGGCGCGACGGTCTTCCCGACACCGCTCGCGTGGGGCGCCGCCTTCGATCCGGAACTGATCGGGCGGATGGCCGCCGAGATCGGCGCGGCCATGCGCCGGGCCGGCGTGCACCAGGGTCTCGCGCCGGTCCTCGACGTGGCGCGCGACCTGCGGTGGGGACGCACCGAGGAGACCATCGGCGAGGACCCGTACCTGGTCGGCACGATCGGCACCGCGTACGTCCGCGGCCTCCAGTCCGCCGGTATCGTCGCCACGCTCAAACACTTCGCCGGATACTCCGCCTCCCGCGCCGGCCGCAACAGCGCGCCGGTGTCGATCGGGCAGCGGGAGCTGTCCGACGTGCTGCTGCCACCGTTCGAGATGGCCGTACGCGACGCTGGCGTCCGCTCCGTGATGCACTCGTACGCCGAGATCGACGGCGTGCCGACCGGAGCGGACGCGGGGATCCTCACCACCCTGCTGCGCGACGAGTGGGGCTTCGCCGGCACCGTGGTCTCCGACTACTACGCAGTGTCCTTTTTGGAGTTCCTGCACGGCGTGGCGGGCGGACCGGCGCACGCGGCCGCGCTCGCCCTGGCGGCCGGGGTGGACGTGGAGCTGCCGGGGGTGCGCTGCTTCGGTGCCCCGCTGCTCGACGCGATCCGGTCCGGGGTGGTACCGGAGGGTCTGGTCGACCGCGCGGCCAGCCGGGTACTGCGCCAGAAGTGCGAGCTGGGCCTGCTGGACCCGGACTGGTGCCCGGAACCGGCCGCTGGCGACGCCGTCGACTTCGACCCGCCGCCGGCCCGGGCGCTGGCCCGGCAGGTCGCGGAGGAGTCCGTCGTGCTGCTGAGCAACGACGGCGTGCTGCCGCTCGCGGGCGGTGCGCACGTTGCGGTGGTGGGGCCGCTGGCCGACGACGTCACCGGCCTGATGGGCTGCTACGCCTTCCCGGGACACGTCGGCATCCGGTATCCGGACCTGCCCGCGGGCATCCCGCTGCGTACCGTGTGGCAGGCCCTCGGTTCGGACCTGCCCGGTGCCCGCCTCACTCTCAACGCCGGCTGCGGCATCGACCAGGAGGACCGTTCCGGGTTCGCGGCGGCGGGTGCCGCCGCCGCGGCGGCCGGTGTCTGCGTGGCCGTGCTCGGCGACCGCGCCGGCCAGTTCGGTGGTGGTACCTCGGGCGAGGGCTGCGACGTCGGCGAGCTGCGGCTGCCCGGCGTACAGGAGGAGCTGCTGGACACCCTGCTCGACACGGGTACGCCGGTGGTGCTGGTGCTGCTGTCCGGCCGCCCGTACGCGCTCGGCCGGTGGGCCGGCCGGCTCGCGGCGATCGTCCAGGCGTTCTTCCCGGGCCAGGAGGGCGCCGGCGCGGTGGCAGGTGTCCTATGTGGACGGATCAGCCCGAGCGGCCGGTTGCCGGTCAGCGTGCCGCGCGAGGTCGGTGGGCAGCCGGGGACCTACCTGACCCCGAAGCTCGGGCACCGCGGCAGGCTCAGCAGCGTCGACCCGACACCGCTGTTCCCGTTCGGGCACGGGCTGTCGTACACGACGTTCGCCTGGGAGGTGGGCGGCGGTGTGCCGGCCGAGGTCGAGACCGACGGCGCCGTCGACGTCGAGGTCACCGTGCGCAACACCGGCGACCGCGCGGGTACCGAGGTGGTGCAGCTCTACCTGCACGACCCGGTGGCCCAGGTGACGCGGCCGGTGGTGCAGCTGATCGGGTACGCCCGGGTGTCCCTGGAGCCCGGCGAGGCGCGTACGGTCGGGTTCCGGGTACACGCGGACCTCACCTCGTTCACCGGGCGGGCCGGTGACCGTGTCGTCGAGCCGGGCGACATCGAGCTGCGGCTGTCCACCTCCAGCGCCGAGCACCGGTACACCGTTCCCGTGCGGCTGGTGGGACCGGAGCGGAAGGTCGGCCACGACCGGCAGCTGACCGCGGAGCTGGCGTTCGGAATCTAGGTTGCGGGCGAGGCGGGCGAGGCCGGTGACGGGACATCACCCTCGTGGCTGTCCGGGGCGCGCGAAGAACGCCGGTACGTGCATCAGCAGCAGGACCGGCAGGGCGATCAGCGCGACGAGGGCACGGTAGCCGACGGCCGGGTCGTGGGCACCGAAGGTCAGGGCGTACCCGAGGTTGGCGATGGTGGGTGTCCAGCAGGCGTACCAGGCCCATCGATTCCGGCGCCGGAACGGGACGGCGAGCAGGACCACGAACAGAAGGGCGAAGACGAGCTCGTGCAGGGCGTACCCGCGTTCGAGCAGGGTGATGTATCCGGCGGTCGGCGCCGTGCGGGACCAGGTGGTGCCGGTGACGGCGGTGAAGGTTCCGGTGTGGTCGGTGGGCAGGCCGGTGCGGGCGTCGGCGAGCAGATCGTTGGCCGCACCGAAGAGGTAGAGGCCGGCGAGGAGCAGCAGGCCGATCCAGGCGGCGGTGAGGATCCGGGAGGTTCTCATGCCGATCAGCCTGGCGGCCGCGTCGGGTCGCTCGCGTCCGTCGGGGAGCGACACCCGGTTGGTACGTCGCCGGGCGTACTCCAGGATCAGTGTTGGCCGGGGCGGACCAGACCGGCCTCGTATGCGGCGACGACGAGTTGGGCGCGGTCGCGGGCGCCGAGCTTCGTCATGATGCGGCTGACGTGGGTACGGGCGGTGGCCGGTGACAGGACGAGTCGCGCGGCGATTTCGTCGTTGGACCGGCCGGTGCCGACGAGGGCGAGCACTTCGCGTTCCCGGTCGGTCAGCTCGGTCAGCACGGAGCCGGCGGTGGGTGGGGTCGATGGCTCGGGCCGGGCGATGTACGCCTCGATGAGTGCCCGGGTCGCGGCGGGAGTGAGGAGAGCCTGCCCGGCGGCCACCACCCGTACCGCACGCAGCAGGTCCTCGGTGTCGGCGTCCTTGGCCAGGAAGCCGGCGGCACCGGCGCGCAGGGCCTGGAAGACGTAGCTGTCCTCGTCGAAGGTGGTCAGGATCAGGATCCGTACCGCGGCGAGCTCCGGGTCGGCGCTGATCGCGCGGGTGGCGGCGAGCCCGTCGAGAACGGGCATGCGGATGTCCATCAGGACGACGTCGGGGCGGAGCTGTCTCGTCTGGTCGATGGCCTGCCGGCCGTCGGGGGCCTCGCCGGCGACCTCGATGTCCGGGGCGGTCTGCAGGAGTACGCGGAAGCCGGAGCGCACCAGCGCCTGGTCGTCGGCGAGCAGTACCCGGATCACGGGTGTTCAGCCTGGCACAGGCAGCCGGGCGGTGACGCGCCAGCCCCCCTCCGCGGCCGGGCCGGCGTGCAGGTGACCGCCGAGCGCCTCGACCCGTTCGCGCATCCCGGTCAGCCCCTGCCCGCCCGAGCCGGCCGTGGCCGAACCGGCACCGTCGTCGTGGACCTCGACACACGCGGCGTTCCCGTCGCGGGTGACCGAGACGGTGACGGCCCGGGCGTGGGCGTGGCGCAGGACGTTGGTCAGCGACTCCTGTACCACGCGGTACAGCACGTGCCCGACCTCGGTGGGCAGCGGCGGCGGGTCGACCGTACCGGTAGCCGCCAGCCCCGCCGCCCGTACCGGCGCCAGCAGGGACCGCACGGCCCGCGCGTCGAGGGTCGGCGGGGGTGCTCCGGTACGCAGGGCGGACAGCGCGGCGCGGATCTCGCGCAGGGCGTCGCGGCTGGTGTGTTCGATCGCGGTCAGCGCGTGCCGCGCGCCGTCGGGGTCGGTGTCCAGCAGCGTGGCGGCGGCGCGGGCCTGGACGTTGACCGCGGCGAAGCTGTGCCCGACCACATCGTGCAGGTCCCTGGCGATGCGCAGCCGCTCCTCCGCCACCCGGACCCGGGCCTGCTCCTCGCGGGTCCGTTCGGCCAGCTCGGCCCGGTCCCGGATGGCCTGGATGGCCTGCCGCCGGGCGCGGACGACCATCCCGGCAAGCAGGCAGGCCAGGACCCAGCCGGGAGCGGCCCAGTTGAACGCCGATACCTGCCCGTACCCGTGGAGGATCGCCACCGATCGCGCCGCGACCAGCACCACGGCGACCGCGCCGACACCCAGGGCGCGGCGCCGGTCGAGCCGGGTGCCGGCCGTGTACAGGGCCACCATCACCGCGAGCACCAGCGGACCGCCGGGGTAGTCGCGCACCGCGAACACCAGCAACGCCGCACCCACCAGGCCCACCAGCCCCAGGGGGTACCGCCGGCGGGCCGCCAGCGCGGCACCGGCCGCGACCACCAGCACGTAGGCGATGGCGTCCAGCGGGCGGGCACCGGGCTGGCCACGCGCCGCCCCGGGGGCGAGCAGCAGGGACACCGCGAGCACGCCCGCGGCGATCGCGCCGTCGACCAGCCACCGTCTCATGGCACGACCGTAGCGGTGCGCCGGACCGCGACCGCGACACACACTCCGGCCGCCAGACCGAGAACGCCACCGGCCAGGCGCACGGCGTGCAGGGGTACGGGTACCGCCAGCAGGACGGTCGAGAACGCGAACAGGGCGGCGACCCAGCCGGGTACCGCGCGCGAGCGCCACATCGCGACCGCGAACAGTACCGCGCCGACCGGTACGAGGATGGCGGGGTAGATCATGGCGCCGCGGGGCCAGGTGAAGAAGCCGTCCGCGACATCCATGGCGTGCCGGTCGCCGCCCTGGTACGCCGAGCCGAGCGCGGGCAGTGCGTAGTTCACCACTCCGAGTGCGGTCAGCGTGCAGCCGGCGCCCAGCACGGTGCACACCAGCGCGGCGGTCAGCAGCCGGCGCCGGCCGTACGGCAGCAGGTAGGCGAACAGCGCGAACACTCCGAACGGCGTCAACAGCACCGGTACCACGCTGCCGGCCAGCTCGCCGACCACGAACGCGGGCGAAGTGACCGTGGCCGCCTCGGCCGCCTGCGGCACGCCGTACCCGACGCTGTCGAACGTCCCGAGATTGCCGGCCAGCTTCAGCACCGCGCCCAGCGGCAGCACGAGAATTCCAGCCCGGACAAGGCTTCTGGTGTACGTCATGCCGCCAGCCTCGGACGAGTCGCGGGTAGCCGGCATCCGTCACCGGGCGACACCCGTCACCTACGCCCGCCGACGTACCGGCGGCCAGATGTTGTGACTCAGGTCGATGTGGTCGACAATCGTTACTGCTGTCGATGCCTGGAGCCGGCGCGGGCGGCGTCTGGACGGCTGTCCGCCGACCCCGTCAACCTGCTGTGTTCCCTGTGCATCGAAAGGACTCCGGGATGCGCGCATCCATCCACCTCCGAACTCGACTCGCCGTCGCCGTTGTCGCCACCGCCGGTACGGCCGTGGCCGGTACGGCCGTCGCGCTCTCCGCGCACGCCGCCACGGTCGGCTGCGCGGTGGCGTACTCGGTCGCCTCGCAGTGGCCTGGTGGGTTCACCGCGAACGTGTCCGTCACCAACCTGGGCGACCCGGTCAACGGCTGGACGCTGAACTGGTCGTACCCGGCCGGGCAGCAGATCACCCAGGCATGGAACACGGCCGCGACGCAGAGCGGCGCCCAGGTGACCGCTCGCAACCTCAGCTACAACGCCACCATCGCCACCAACGCCAGCGCGTCCTTCGGGTTCAACGGCTCGTGGACCGGCAGCAACCCGGCACCGGCCAGCTTCTCGCTCAACGGCACCGGGTGTACCGGCGGCGCGGCCGGTTCACCCGCGCCGGCGTCCCCCTCGCCGAGCAGCGCCTCCCGGTCGCCGTCGGCCGCCCCGTCGCCCCCGGTCTCCCCGTCGCCCTCGACGTCGCCGGCCGCCGGGGATTGGCCGACCTACCACCGGGACAACGCGCGCGACGGGAACGCGCCGGATCTGGCGCCGCTGTCCACGCTGTCCGTCAACTGGTCCGCGACGCTCGACGGCGCGGTCTACGGTCAACCGCTCGTGGTGGGCGGCCGGATCTTCGCGGCCACCGAGAACGACACGGTGTACGCGCTGAACCCCGACACCGGCGCCGCCGTGTGGTCGGCCCATGTCGGTACCCCCGAACCGCTGTCCGACCTGCCCTGCGGCACCATCGATCCGCTCGGTATCACCAGCACGATGGTCTACGACCCGGCCACCAACCGGGTGTTCGCCGTCGCCGAGACCACCGGCGGCGCGCACACACTGGTGGGGATCAACGCCAGCACCGGAACGGTCGAGGTGCGGGTGGCGGTCGAGCCGCCACTGGGCGACCCGAAGGCGCACCAGCAGCGCAGCGCCCTGACCCTCCTGAATGGACGCATCTACATCCCGTACGGCGGGCTGTTCGGCGACTGTGGCCAGTACATCGGCTCGGTGGTGTCGGTCACCACCGCCGGTGCCAGCAAGCTGACCTATGCGGTACCGACCAGCCGCGAGGCCGGCATCTGGGGTACCGCCGGTGGAGTCCTGGACGGCAGCCACCTGCTGTACGCGGTCGGCAACGGCGCATCCACCAGCGGCGCATACGACGGCAGCGACTCGACGATCGCGCTGTCCCTCGATCTGCAGCGGACCGACTTCTTCGCCCCCACCGACTGGGCCACGCAGAACGCCGGCGACGCCGACCTCGGCTCGATGAGCCCGGCCCTGGTCGGCCAGTACGTCTACGCCAACGGCAAGGCCGGCATCGGCTACGTGCTGCGGCACGACAACCTCGGCGGCATCGGCGGCCAGGTTTCCTTGCTGAACAACGGGTGCAACGCCTTCGGCAGCAGCGCGGTCGCCGGGAACACGGTCTACCTGCCGTGCAGCACCGGGCCCCGCGCGGTCACCATCGCCGCCGACGGTACGGCGCAGGAACTGTGGCGGGCCGCCACCAGCGTGCCGGCCGAGGGTTCACCCGCCATCGGTGGCGGCGCCGTCTGGGTGGTCGACTACAACGGCGGTGTGCTCTTCGCGCTCGACCCCGCCACCGGCGCGGCCCGGGCCCAGGTGCGGGTCGGCCAGGCGCCGCACTTCGTGTCGCCCACCCTGTCCGGCAACCGCGCCTACGTGGGTACCAACACCGGCGTCACCGCCGTCGGCGGTGCCT
>DATEJJ010000706.1:0-4304 GCA_035278125.1 Rugosimonospora sp. | reverse complement strand
GATCAGCGAGGTAGCCACAGCACCACCAGTCCCACCAGCGCCAGCAGCACCGGCAGCCCGGCCGGCAGCAGCGGCGTCGCCAGGACCGCCACCGCCGCGCCCACCAGCGCCACCCGCCGCGGCCGGCGCTCCCGCAGACTCGACATCAGCAGCGCCAGCAGGCCGGCCGGGAACGCCGCGTCCAGGCCGAACACGTCCGGGTTGCCGACCGAGCCGGCCAGCGCCATGCCCGCGACCGTGCCGATGTTCCACACCACGTACAGCGACATGCCGGTCAGCCAGTAGGCCCGCCGGCGCCGCCCGGGATCGCGCTGGGCCAGCGCGAACGCCACCGACTCGTCGGTCATCAGGTGGCTGCCCAGCAGCCGGCCGCCGAGCCCACGGCCCATCACGTCCGCGACCGCCAGCCCGAACGGCAGGTGCCGCGCGTTGAGCAGCAGCCCGGCAAAGACCGCCGCGACCGGGTTACCGGCCGAGATCAGGCCGACCGCGAGGAACTGCGACCCGCCCGCGAACACCAGCACCGACATGGCCACGATGGCCCACGCCGGCAGGCCCGCGGCCAGGGCGATCGCGCCGTAGGAGAGGCCGACGAACCCGACCGCCGTCGCCAGCGCGGCCACGTCCCGGACCAGGTCGCGGTCTATCGTCCACACATCATTTACGGTGTACCCACACCGCACTGTTCGTCAAATCGAATTCTAGGACCGGTGAAACGAACGATGGATCACGCCGCTCCCCCACCCATCGCCGTGATCGCGGCCTCGCTCCGCCGGGAACGCGACCGCGCCGGGCTCACCCTGACCGAGCTGGCGCGGCGCGCGGGTGTGGCCAAGTCCACGCTGTCGCAGTTGGAGGCGGGTACCGGCAACCCGAGCGTGGAGACGCTGTGGGCGCTGGGAGTGGCACTGGGGGTACCGTTCAGCCAGCTGGTCGAGCCCCCCACCCCGCCGATCCGGGTGGTACGCGCCGGCGAAGGCCCGCGGGTCGGGTCGGACCAGGCGCACTTCGCCGGTACCCTGCTGTCCGCCGGTTCGGGGCACGGGCGGCGGGACATCTACGTGATCGATCTGGAGCCGGGCCGGGTACGCCACGCCGAGGCACACCTCCCGGGCAGCGTCGAGCACCTGGTCGTGGCCGCCGGACGGGTGCGTACCGGCCCGGAGTCGGAGCCGGTGGAGCTGGGGCCGGGCGACTACGCCGCGTTCCCGGGCGACGTGCCGCACGCGTACCAGGCGCTCGCCCCGGACACCTGGGCCGTCCTGGTCATGGAGCACACCTGACCTCGGGTGCGGCCGGCTCGGCGTAGAGCCTGGCGACCACGTCTTCGATGTCGGGCTCCACCACGGTCAGGTCGCGCAGCGAGGCGGTCGCCGCCAGGCGCGCGACCAGCTCACCGGCCCGGGCCCCCTCGCCGAGCAGGAACGTCAGCCGCCGCCCGTCGGCCGCCGACTCGACCAACTCCGCGCCGTCCAGCCGTACCGGCTCGGGCAGCGGGTCGTCCAGGTCGACCACCACCCGGCGGCGCGAGGCGTACCGGGCGTGCAACTGCTCCAGGCTGCCGTCGTGTACCACCCGACCGTGGTCGATCACCACCAGGCGCTGGCAGAGCCGCTCGATGTCGGCCAGGTCGTGCGTGGTGAGTACCAGTGTGGTGTCACCGCGCCGGCCGAGATCCGCGAGGAACTGGCGTACGGCCTGCTTGCTGACCACGTCCAGGCCGATGGTCGGCTCGTCCAGGAACAGGATCTCCGGGCCGTGCAGCAGCGCGGCGGTCAGCTCGCCGCGCATCCGCTGGCCGAGCGAGAGCTGCCGGACCGGGGTGTCCAGGAAGCCGCCCAGGTCGAGCAGGGACACGCAGTCGGCCAGGCGCTTCGCGTGGTCCGGCGGGGGTACCCGGTAGATGTGGCGGAGCAGCGTGAACGAGTCGCGCAGCGGCAGGTCCCACCAGAGTTGCGAGCGCTGGCCGAAGACCACGCCGATCCGGGCGGCGAGGCGGGCGCGCTGCGGCACCGGGCGGTACCCGCAGACGAGGACACTGCCGGCGCTGGGGGCGAGCACACCGGTAAGCATCTTGAGGGTGGTGGACTTGCCGGCGCCGTTGGGGCCGATGTACCCGAGCATCTCGCCGCGCGCCACGGTCAGGTCGATCCCGTCCACGGCGGCCACGGTACGGGTGACCCGGCGCAGGCGGCCGACCCTGGTACGCACGGTGAACTCGCGGCGCAGGGCGCGCGTCTCGACGATCGTCATGATCCCGTACTCCGGTAGTGCCTGATGCCGGTGCGCCAGGCGAGGGTGGCGAGGGTGGCGGCCAGCGCGGCTACGGCCGGACCGGTCCAGCCCAGCCAGGCGGGGCCGCCGAGCGGGTCGGGCCGGTCGAGCAGGAGCAGGCCGGGGTAGTACGCGACGAACGCGAAGCCGAGCCCGTACGCGAACACGCGGCGGAACAGTCCACTGTAGACAGTTATCGGGTACTGGGCGAAGGTACGGCCGCCGTAGGTGAAGGAGTTGGCCAGTTCGCCCGAGTCGATCCAGTAGAACGCGACCGTGGCACCGGCGACGAACAGGGAGATGAAGAACAGCGCACCGCAGATGGGGGCCAGTACCAGCAGGGCGAGGTGCGCCGGGGTGTACCGCACGTGGTTGAGCTGGCAGGCCAGTGCCAGCGCGACGGCACCCTGCGCCACCTGGCCGACCCGGCGCAGGGTGAAGTCGGTGAACAGCAGCTGCGGGAGTACCGCGCGGGGGCGTACCAGCAGCGCGTCCAGCAGGCCGGTGCGCACGTACTGGCCCAGCCGCTCCACGTTGCCGGCGCTCAGGTCGGACAGGGCGAAGGAGAAGCTGGCCAGCGCGGTGATCAGGAACGCTTCGCGCAGGTTGAACCCGCCCAGCGCGCGGGTCACCCGGAACAGCACCAGCAGCGCCAGCAGGTCGAGCGTGGTGAACAGGGTCGCGCAGGTGACGTCGACCAGGAAGGACAGCCGGTACTGGGCCTGGGCGCGTACCTGGGCCCGCATCAGGTGCAGGTACACCGGCAGGTCAGCCACCCTGCACCACCAGCTTGCGCTCGGCCACCCGCTGCACCGTGCGGCACAGCCAGAACATGAGCACCACCCAGGCGACCTGCACGGCGAGGATGCCGAGCTGGCCGGCGAGCGTGACCCGCTCGACCACGATGTCGACGGGTCCCTGCATCAGCGACGGGAACGGGGTGCCGAGCCAGATCACGGCGAGCACCGGGCCGGGCAGGAAGCGCAGCGGGAAGTACAGCCCGCCCAGCAGGGTGGCGGCGAGGTTCCAGGCCACCTGCGGGCCGCGCGCGTCGAGCAGCCAGAACGCGGCGGCGTTGACGAGGTACCGGCAGGCGAAGCTGAGCAGCACGCCGAGCAGGGTGGACAGCAGGAACAGCGGGTACGTGGCGGCGCGGGTGGGTGCGCGCAGGTCGAACACGCACGCGCCGACCAGCAGGGGCACGGTGAACCGGGTGAGCGCGGCGTACCCGGCCCGGCCGAGGTCGTTGCCGAGGTAGGTGATCACAGGGTGTACCGGCCGGAGCAGGTCGGAGACCACCTCGCCGGTACGGATCCGCTGGGCGAGCAGGCCGTCTCCCCAGATGCCGACGGTGGCGAGCAGCCCCTGCGTGATCCACACGAAGGTGGCGAGCTGGTCGGGCCGGTACCCGGCGGCACTGCCCCGGTTTCCGGCCGCCACGGCGAGCAGGACGTAACAGTTCAGAAAGCCGAATACCGTATTCGTGGCGATACCGGCCACGGTGGCCTGCTGATATGTCGAGTAACGGCGGAATCCCGCACTAACCAGCGCGCCGAAAGTCCGATATGGTACGGGAGTCCGCAGCCACACTGGCCAGGGTGATGTGGCGGTCCCGTGGTCCACCCCGTAACCTCCTTCCCATTCCGGACCGAGTGACCACACCCGGCCCGTCCTTGTTGTCGGCACCGGTAGGTATCGGCGATGTTGGTACCAGCACCGTTGGAGGCGAGGTGACCCGCGATGACTGAGCGTGACGAGCCGGCCGAGCGGCGGCGCCGCCCCAGCGGGCCGGCCTGGGCGACGGTGCCCACGATGCAGTGGCAACGGGTACCGGAGCAGCGCGTCGACTCCGATGATGATGAACTGGACGAGCCGCCACCGCCACCCCATATCGCCCGAAGGCGGGGCCGCGGCGCTCCCCCGCCGGACCGGGACGAGTCGGTGCCGGTGAGCCCGGCGGTGTCCCTCGGACCCCGCAACCCGCCCCGACCACCGGGGCGCGGCGTGGCCCGACCGGGCGGCTCGGCCCG
>DATEJJ010000705.1:0-10616 GCA_035278125.1 Rugosimonospora sp. | reverse complement strand
CCTGCTCCAGCCGGGCGCCGCTGCCCAGCTCGGTCAGGGCCCGCCGGGCCGCGTCCACCGCCTCGTCGGTCCGGCCCAGCTCGCGGTACGCGTGCGAGATCTCGGTCAGCGCGTACCCGCGGTCCACCCCGCTGCCGTCCTCGCTCAGCTCGTCCAGCGCCTTGCGCAGCAGCCCGAGCGCCTTCTCCGGCTGCGGCGGCGCCTGGCGGAGCAGGAAGTACCCGTTGACGATGAGCAGCCGGCTGACCGCGCGCCGGTCCGAGCCGCTGCGGAAGATGGCCAGCGCCTGGTCGGCCAGCTCCAGCGCCTCCTGGTACCGGCCGTTCTCGTGCGCCACCGTGCTCGCGTTCCACAGGATCGCCCCGCGCGCCATCGCCGAGCCCAGCCGGTTGGCCCGCTCCATGCCCTCGTCCAGCAGGCGCTGCGCCTGGCGCAGGTCGCCCAGCTCGTACCAGACGGCGGCGACCGTGGCGAGCAGCTGCAGCGCCAGGTCGGAGTCCTGGGCCCGGACGCTGTCCAGCTCGGCCAGCGCGCGCGAGCCGATCTCCGCGGCGCGCACCAGCTCGCCCAGCTCGTACAGGCAGCGGCACCAGCCGATGGCCACGGTGATCGAGGCGCCGTAGGACGGGTCGTCCATGCCGGCCCGGACGCACCGCTCGTACACGTCCGCCGCCTCGGCCAGCCGGCCCTCCCGCTGCAGCGCCTGCGCCTGCCCGATCATCGCCTGGGTACGCGCGCCCGCGTCCAGGTCGGTCCGTGCGAGTACCCGCTCGAACTGCTCCCGGGCCACGCCCGGCTGGCCGGACTCCAGCGCCACCTCCGCCCGCCGGACCAGCAGCGCGGCCGGCTCGGGGTGCCCCGGCTCCCCGTCGACCAGGTCCTTGACGTCGCAGCGCAGCGCCCGCGCCAGCAGCCGCAGGGTCTCCCGGGTCGGCTGCCGCTGGCCGGACTCCAGCAGCGAGATGTAACTCACCGACAGATCCTTGCCAGCCAGGTCGCGCTGTGTCATGCCGCGCGCCTGGCGCAGCGACTTGAGCCGGTGCGAGAAGTCCGACCGACTGGGCTGGTTCATTCCTCCTCCGAATTTCCTCAAAACGCGATGTGCTCATGATGCTAATTCGGCGGGGCCGTCGCGTACCCATGCCGGGGGTGCCCGCGGCATTTATTGTGAAGACCCTCTATTGTGATGACAATGTCCGCCATCATCACACAGCCGGTCCGGGGTGTTCCATTGAAACGTCGCTGGGTCATCACGGGACTGCTCACCGTCGCGGCGGGCAGCCTGCCGGGCACCGCCGCGAGTGCCGGTAACGGGCTCGAGGTGCGGGTACGGGCGCTGCTGCGCGGGATGACGCTACCCGAGAAGGTGGGCCAGCTGTTCACCGTCTCGGTCTACGGCGACAGCGCGACCGCGCCGTCCCCGGCCGACGCCGCCGCCAACCGGGTGCTGTACGGCGCGGAGGCGGCCACCGGCGCCGCGGTGGTGGCCAGGTACCGGGTGGGCGGCATCATCTACTTCACCTTCACGCACAACCTGAACAGCCCGCACCAGATCGCCAGGCTCTCCAACGGGCTGCAGCAGGCCGCACTGTCCACAGCGGACATTCCGCTCCTGGTCGGCACCGACCAGGAGGGCGGCGTGGTCAACCGGATCGGCGCGCCGGCCGCGGTGTCCCCGGGCAACATGGCGATCGGCGCCACCTTCGACCCGGCCAGCGCGCGCCGGGCCGCCGCGGCCAGCGGCGCCGAACTGCGGGCCATGGGCATCAACGTGGACGACGCGCCCGTGGTCGACGTGAACACCAACCCGCACAACACCGCCGACGGGGCGCGCGCGTTCGGTGACCGCAGCGGGGTGGTGGCCGCGTTCGGGGCGGCCGCGGTCGCCGGGTACCAGGGCAGCGGGGTCGCCGCGCAGGCGAAGCACTTCCCCGGCCTCGGCGACACCACCGTCAACACCGACAACGGGATCGCGGTCACCACCGAGAGCCGGCGGCAGATCCTGGCCACGCACATCCCGCCCTTCGCCGCCGCGATCCGGGCCGGCGTGCAGTCGGTCATGGTGGGCCACGTGGTGGCGCCGGCACTGGACCCGTCCGGCGCCCCGGCCAGCCTGTCCCGGCCGGTGGTCACCGGGCTGCTGCGCGACACCCTGCACTACGACGGCGTGGTGGTCACCGACGCGCTCAACGCGGGCGCGCTGGCCGGCATCCCGCGCACCCGGGTGGTACTCGATGCGCTGGCCGCGGGCGTGGACGTGCTGCTGCTGCCGCCGGACCCGCCCGGCGCGATCCGGGCGGTGCTGGACGCGGTACAGGCCGGTACCGTCAGCGAGGCGCGGATCGACCGGTCGGTGCTGCGCCTCCTGCGGCTCAAGGTGCGGCTGGGCCTGTTCGCGGACGCGTACACGACGCCGGAGCGGGTGGACGCGACCGTCGGTACCGCCGCGCACCTGCAGACCATGGCGGGCATCGCGCGGCGCTCGATCACCCTGCTGCGCAACGAGGACCGGGTACTGCCGATCGCGCCGTCACCGGGCACGCACGTGCTGGTGACCGGCTGGGGCGTGAGCACCACCCAGGCGCTGACCGCCAACCTGGCCGCCACCGGGCTGACCGTGCAGCGGCTGTGGACCGGCTCGCCGGACGCGGCGCTCGTCGCGCAGGCGGTGGCCGCCGCGCGGGGCAGCGACGTGACCGTGGTGACCACCAACAACGTGTGGGGCGACCCGACCCAGGTGAACCTGGTCAACGCGCTGCTGGCGACCGGGAAGCCGGTCGTGGTGGTACCGGTGGCCGGCCCGTACGACATCGCCTCCTTCCCGTCCGCCCGCACCTACCTCGCGGCGTACGGGTACCAGCCGGCGACGCTGGCCGCGCTGGCCGAGGTGCTCACCGGCGGGCAGCCCACCGGCCGGCTGCCCGTGACCGTCCACTCACTCGCCGGTGACCAGGTGCTCTTCCCGTACGGCGCCGGGATTGGCTACTAGCGGGGCGCGTGTTGCGGGCGGGTGTCTTCCGGGCACTCCGGGGCGGATGTTCGCAACTCAACTGTTACGTGGACCTGTTGACTCGTAAGCGCGCCCGGATAGCCTGTGTGAACGTTAACTGTGAGCGTTAACACAGGCAGGTGAGCGCGGTGGCACCCCGGACGGAACTCCCGCCCGCGACGTGCCTCCGACCGTGCATACGAGGAGCAGTATGAAGATCGCAAAGCTGGCCGTCGCCGCGGTGAGCGTGGGACTGGCCATAGGCATGGCCGCTTGTGGTTCGAGCACCAAGACGGTCGACAAGACGAGTGCGAGCGGCGGCACCGCCGGCGCCCTCGTCGGGGTGACGATGCCGACCAAGTCCTCCGAGCGCTGGATCCACGACGGGGACAACCTGAAGAAGCAGCTGGAGGCGCTCGGGTACAAGGTGGACCTGCAGTACGCGGAGAACGACATCCCGACGCAGGTCAACCAGATCGAGAACCAGATCACCAAGGGCGCCAAGCTGCTGATCATCGCATCCATCGACGGCACCGCGATCACCACGCAGCTACAGGAGGCGGCGGACAAGAAGATCCCGGTCATCGCGTACGACCGGCTCATCCGCAAGTCGCCGAACGTGGACTACTACGCCACCTTCGACAACTACAAGGTGGGCGTGCAGCAGGCCACCTCGCTGCTGGTCGGCCTGGGCCTGAAGAAGGAGGACGGCACCGACGGCACCGCCAAGGGACCGTTCAACGTCGAGGTGTTCGCCGGCTCGCCGGACGACAACAACGCCACGTTCTTCTTCAACGGCGCGATGGACACGCTCAAGCCGTACCTGCAGAACGGGACGCTGAAGGTGAAGAGCGGCGAGACCGACTTCAAGACCGTCGCGATCCTGCGCTGGGACCCGGCCACCGCGCAGAAGCGCATGGAGGACCTGATCACCAAGGCGTACACCGGCGGCGCGAAGGTGCAGGGCGTGCTCTCGCCGTACGACGGCCTGTCCATCGGTATCCTCTCCGCGCTGAAGAGCGCGGGCTACGGCACCGCCGGCCAGCCGTACCCGATCGTCACCGGCCAGGACGCCGAGGTCGCCTCGGTGAAGTCCATCATCGCCGGCGAGCAGTACGCCACCATCTACAAGGACACCCGCCAGCTGGCCGCCGTCACCGTGAAAATGGCCGACGCGGTACTCAAGGGCGGCAAGCCCGAGGTGAACAACACCACCGACTACAACAACGGCGTGAAGGTCGTCCCCTCGTACCTGCTCCAGCCGGTCATCGTGTACAAGGACAACTACAAGACCGTACTGGTGGACGGCGGCTACTACACCGAGGACCAACTCAAGTAAGCACCACCGGACGGGCGGCGGCGGTGAGGGCCGCCGCCCGTCCACCTCACGTACCGACGAAGGAGCACAACGCGGGATGGCCGACGCGATACTGCAGATGCGCGCGATCACCAAGACGTTCCCGGGCGTCAAAGCCTTGCAGGACGTCAACCTGGAGGTACGGCGCGGCGAGATCCACGCCATCTGCGGCGAGAACGGCGCGGGCAAGTCGACGCTGATGAAGGTGCTGTCCGGCGTGTACCCGCACGGCACGTACACCGGCGAGATCTACTTCGACGGCGGGCTGTGCCAGTTCGGCAACATCCGGGACAGCGAGAAGCGCGGCATCGTCATCATCCACCAGGAGCTGGCGCTCAGCCCGTTCCTGTCCATCGCGGAGAACATCTTCCTGGGCAACGAGCGGGCCCGGCGCGGGCTGGTCGACTGGAACCGCACCAACGCCGACGCCGCCCGGCTGCTGGCCCGGGTGGGGCTGCGGGAGAACCCGGTGACCCCGGCGATGGACCTGGGCGTGGGCAAGCAGCAGCTGGTCGAGATCGCCAAGGCACTGTCCAAAGAGGTGCGTCTGCTGATCCTGGACGAGCCGACCGCGGCGCTCAACGACGACGACTCGGCGCACCTGCTGGACCTGCTGCGCGGGCTGCGCGACGAGGGCATCACCTGCGTGATCATCTCGCACAAGCTGAACGAGATCGAGGCGATCGCCGATGCCACCACGATCCTGCGGGACGGGCGCACCATCGAGACCCTGGACATGAAGCGGGACCTGGTGACCGAGGACCGCATCATCGCCGGCATGGTCGGGCGCGACCTGGAGCACCGGTTCCCGGAGCACGAGCCGCGCATCGGCGACGAGGTGCTGCGCATCGAGGACTGGACGGTACACAGCCCGACGCAGCACGGGCGGGTGGTGGTGTCGGGGGCGAACCTGATGCTGCGCCGCGGCGAGATCGTGGGACTGGCCGGGCTGATGGGCGCCGGGCGCACCGAGCTGGCGATGAGCCTGTTCGGGCGGGCGTACGGCGTGGGCATCTCCGGCCGCGTCTACAAGAACGGCGAGGAGCTGCACCTGCGTACCGTCGGCGACGCGATCCGGCACGGCATCGGGTACGCGACGGAGGACCGCAAGCGGTACGGCCTCAACCTCATCGAGGACATCAAGCGCAACGTGTCCGCAGCGTCCCTGGGCAAGCTGGCCCCGCGCGGCTGGGTCGACGACAACGAGGAGTTCCGGGTCGCCGAGGCGTACCGCAGCAGCATGAACATCAAGGCGCCCAGCGTGCTGTCGGTGACCGGGAAGCTGTCCGGCGGCAACCAGCAGAAGGTCGTGCTGTCCAAATGGTTGTTCACCGATGCGGACGTGCTGATCCTGGACGAGCCGACGCGCGGCATCGACGTGGGCGCGAAGTACGAGATCTACTCAATCATCAACAGGATGGCCGACCAGGGTAAGGCGGTGCTGGTCATCTCCTCGGAGCTGCCGGAGCTGCTGGGGATCTGCGACCGGGTGTACGCCATGTCGGCCGGGCGCATCACCGGCGAGGTGGCCCGCGCGGACGCCACGCCGGAGCGCCTGATGAGCCTGATGACCAAGGTAAAGGAGCAGTAATTCGATGAGCAGCATAGAGCTGACGGCCGCCGGTCCGTCCGGAGTGGACACACCGCCCCCGGCGTCCGAGCCGGCGGCGGGGCGGCTGCTGTCGGTGAACCTGCGCCAGAGCGGCATCTACATCGCCTTCGCGCTCATCGTCGCGCTGTTCGGCGTGCTGACCCACGGGGAGCTGCTGACCCCGCAGAACATCTCGAACATCGTGGTGCAGAACTCGTACATCCTGATCCTGGCCATCGGGATGATCCTGGTCATCATCTCCGGCCACATCGACCTGTCCGCCGGCTCGGTGGTCGCGGTCACCGGCGCCGTCTCCGCGGTGCTCATGGTGAACCACAACTGGCCCTGGCCGCTGGCGATCGTCGTGACGCTCGCGGCCGGCGCGCTGATCGGTGCGTGGCAAGGGTTCTGGGTCGCGTACTTCGGCATCCCCGCGTTCATCGTGACGCTGGCCGGCATGCTGGTGTTCCGCGCGCTCACCCTGACCGTACTGGGCAACCAGGGCATCGGGCCGTTCCCGAACCAGGTGCGGGCGCTGGCCAACGGCTTCATCCCGGGCTTCATCGGCAACATCGGGCTCGGCCCGCTGGGCGGCGCCGACCTGTTCACGCTGATCGTCGGCGTGGTCGCGATCCTCGGCTTCGCGGGCGTGCAGTGGCGCGCGCGGCAGGGGCGGATCGGGTACCAGCAGAGCGTGGACGCGCTGCCGCTGTTCGTTGGCAAGCTGCTCGTCGCGGCGTTCGTGGTGATGGCGGTGCTGGTGCAGCTGGCCAGGTTCAAGAACCTGCCGTGGGTACTGGTGCTGCTGGCGGTGCTGGTGCTGGTGTACACGCTGGTGACCAACCGGGCGGTGTTCGGCCGGCACATCTACGCGATCGGCGGCAACCGCCAGGCGGCCGTACTCTCCGGCATCAAGGTGACGTCGGTGACCTTCTGGATCTTCGTCAACATGGGCGTACTCGCCGCGGTCGCCGGCATCATCTTCGCCGGCCGGCTCAACCAGGCCGGCCCCACCGCGGGTGTCAACTTCGAGCTGGACTCGATCGCGGCCGCGTTCATCGGCGGCGCCGCGGTGCAGGGCGGCGTGGGCAAGGTGGTCGGCGCGATCACCGGCGGCCTCATCATGGGCGTCATCAACAACGGCATGTCCCTGCTGGGCGCCCCGAGCGAGCGGGTCATGCTCATCAAGGGCCTGGTCCTGCTGGCCGCCGTCGCCTTCGACGTCTGGGCCAAGCGCCGCGCCGGCGCCACCCGCTGAGCCCCGGGCGGGGCCGGTAGCGGCGCAACCGGGGCGCACCCGAGGGCGAACCGGGGGTGCTCCTGCCGCACCGTTTCCTTGTTGCTGACAGCGCTTGCGTCATCAACAGGGGGTAATGTGATCGCGTCGAAGTTCATCCGGCTGGTGCTCGCCGTCAGCGTCGCGACCGGTGTGGCATCCGTGCTGGCCAGCGCTCCGGCGGAGGCCGGCTGCGCGCGCGATCCGTACAGCCACGCGTGTGTCACTCCGGCCCGCTACCGCATCCCGAACCACACCACGGTCAGCGTGCAACGCCAGCCCCGCAACGGCAAGGCCGTCCGGCGCATCGGCGCCCGTACCACCATCGGGGTCATCTGCCAGACCACCAGCGGCGGCACGATGCGCGGCAGCGGCTCGCACACCTGGGTCGCGGTGACCGGCGGCGGCTGGGTGTACGCCCCGCAGGCCAAGCTGCGCACCGGTGGCGGCGGTGTGATCGCCGGCCTGCGCCGCTGCGGTGCCACCCAGGTCGTCTCGGCCGCCCAGCCGCCGGCGCCGGCGCCGGCCGTCACCACGATCGCCACCAGCAAGCTCAACCCGAACCTGTACCCGTGGCACGGCCAGCTCGGCTGGGCCGGCGACGGCTACGGGTACTGGCAGGCGGAGTGCGTCTCGTTCGCCGCGTGGGCGGTGCGTTCGGACGGGCTGCCGCACACCGCGAGCACCGAGTGGCTCGGCAACGCGAACCAGTGGCACGGCGCGTACGTGGACAGCACCCCGCACGTCGGCGATGTCGCGCAGTGGGACGCCTACCGCAACGGCGCCGGTTCGGTCGGGCATGTCGCGTACGTCGCCGCGGTCAACTCGAACGGCAGCGTGCTGCTGTGGGAGTACAACTGGGACGGGTTCCACAACTTCCACACCCGCACCGTTGCCGCCAACGTGCCCAGCCGGTACCTGCACTTCTAGGTCATCACCGACCGGGGAAAGTACATCCTGACCCGGGTAACGCCCTCGCCGGTGTGCGTAGTCAGCACATCGGCGAGTTGGCGTGCCAGCCACAGACCGTACCCGCTGGTCGCCGGCTCGTCCGGGCGGCGGTACCCGGCCGCGGGCGGGACCGGCCGGCCACCGTGGTCGTCCACCTGGACCACCAGCGTGTCCGCGTACCGCCAGCCGCGCACCCGGACCGGCGGGCTGCCGTGGGTCAGGCCGTTGCCGGCGATCTCGCTGGCGGCGATGAGCACGTCCGCGCCGGCCTGGTCGGTGAAGCCCTCCTTCCGGCACCACGCCTGCACGCTGGCGCGCATGCCGGCCAGGCCACCCCGGTCGAGCAGGTGCAGGTCCACCTCCACCAGCGCCGGCGCGGGCGGCATCGCGACCTGGGCCCGGCCGGCGAGGTACTCGGTGGTGGTGACGAAGGTGGGGTTGGCCTCCCGGCCGGCGTCGGTCAGCTCGTGGTCGTGCAGGCTGCGTACCCCCTCGATGACCAGGGTGGGGTGGCGGCGGCTGTCCCACACGCAGGTGACCGGGCAGCCGAAGCCGGCGTACGCCTCGTTGCACATGGACTCGTAGGTCAGGTACGCGGCCACCCGGTCCACCGGCGCGGCGAGGTCGGTACGCACGTCGGGCTCGGCGATCACGTGCACGCTGCGGCCGGCCGCGTGCTGCTCGGCCAGGTAGCGCCGGAAGCCCTGGAAGGCGAAGCCGAGCCGCTGGTAGAAGGCGCCGGGATCGCCCCACTCCAGGCCGCGGGCCCGCTCCTCCAGCGACGCGCGGATGACCTTTTCGGTGTGGGTACCGACGACGAGCAGCACCGGCTCGCCGGCGGCCAGGTGCGTCCGCAGCACCGGAAGCAGCCGGCGGCGCAGCGTGTCGTCGGAGTCCACGATCAGCGCCGCGTGGTCGAAGCGCCGCCCCGTCATGCCGGTCCGGTCGCGGTCAGCCACAGGCCGTCCAGCGCGTCCAGCCCGCACACCTCGACCACCCGCATCACCGCGGGCGAGGCTGCCACGCGCACCATCCGCTGCCGGACGGTCGCGGCCCGGGCGGCGACGACCAGCAGGCCGGCGCCGGCCGCGCTGAAGAACCGGACCCGGGACAGGTCCACGTCGGTGACGCCGGCCCCGATCTCCGCGACCACCCGCGCCGACAGCTCCGCGGCGTTACTGTCGTCGATCTCGCCCGACAGCTGGAGCTGGACACCGACCCGGCGCACCGGGCACAGCGGACGGCGCACCATGGGCTCGCCAACGCTGGCCATCACACACCGCCGATCCCGGTCGTCACCGGGACAACGAGCGGGTACCGGGCGGGGGCGCGGCCCCGGACGGGTGAGCGTCAGTCCCGGAGCACCCCGCCCGGCAGCGGCGGCAGCCACTGGCACCGGGGCGGCGCGGACACCCGCGCCCGGCGCAGCTCCACCGCGTAGCTGTCCCGGTAGTACCCGGTGCTGTCGGTGTCGAAGTACGCGTGCGACTCGTACGCGACGCGGTGCAGCGGGTCGTGGATCCAGGCGGTCGGGTCCATCCCGCCCCACGCCAGGGGGTTCATCGGCATGTACCCGCTGACCGTGAGCACCGCCCGGCTGCCGGTACCCCGGATCGCCGTCACGGCCTGCTGCGAGGCGCGCTCCCAGAGCCGGGCGCCGGCCCGGCCGCTGGCGGCCAGCAGGGTCGGCTCGTTGAGGAGGCCGAAGCCGGCGACCCCGGGCGCGTGCGCGAGCGCGACGGCCATCCGGCGCCAGAAGTCGGCCAGTGCCGTGGTCGGGAGCTGCGTCGAGCCGAGCCGGCGGCGCTGCCCCCGACCGCTGGTGAAGTACCCGTACCCGTGCAGGTCCACCAGTACCGCGAGGCCCGCGCGGCGCGCCTCGCCGAGGGCGGCCCGTACCCGCGCCAGCTCCGCGCCGGCGAGCGGGCCGAAGGGTACCGGCTGCAGCCGCTCCCAGGTGACCGCGAGCCGGATCAGGCGCAGCCCGCGGGCCGCCAGGTCCTGGTACACCGGTCCCGCCTCGTACCGGTAGTCCAGCCCGTACCGGCCCGGGTTGCCCGCCCCGAACGCGACGTTGGTGTCACCCGCCGCGAACGAGCCGGCGGCCAGCGTGACGCCGCGCAGGTACCGGCCGGTGCTCGGGTGGCGCTGTACCACGGCGGCCTGCGGCTCGGTGGTGAGCGGGCCGGGTACGGCCGGGTCGGAGCGGTAGATGGTCAGCGGGTACGCGGCCGGCCAGGAGCCCGCCGCCCACGCCGTGACCGGCAGCCCGAGCTGGTCCGCGGCGTCGTACCAGGTGTCCGCGAGCGCGTTCCACGCGGCGCTGTCCGGCCCGGACGGCCAGCCCACCTCGCCGATGAAGCCCGCGGCCCGGTTGCGCCGCAGCCAGGCGGCGAAGTTCGCGAGGCCCGCGATCGCCCTGGCCTGCAGCGCGTCCCGCCCGCACAGCTCG
>DATEJJ010000704.1:0-2105 GCA_035278125.1 Rugosimonospora sp. | reverse complement strand
TGCGCGAGCAGCGCCGCCCCGGCCACCGTGCCGGTGTCGTCCAGGATGCCGAGCAGCAGGTGCTCGGTGCCGACGCTGTCGTGGCGCAGCCGCCGGGCGTGCTCCTCGGCCCGGGCCAGCGCGTCCTTGCAGCGCCTGGTGAGCCGGGTGAACGCGCCCGCATAGCTCAGGTCGGCGAGGGTGAGGCTGGACCAGCGCGGCGTGTACCGCTGCTGCGCGGCCTGCCGGCTGACGCCCAGGTGCCCGCCGATGTCGGTCCACGAGTACCCCTCGGACCGGGCCAGCTCGACGTAGTACCCGATCAGCCGGTCGCCCAGGCTGCGCAGGTCCGCAGTCAGCTCCTCGGCGACGGTGATGCGGTCCAGGGTGGTCCGGCCGCCGGCGCGGCCGTCGACGATCTCGATGAGCGCACTGAGCGCGGGTAGCTCGGCCATGGCACCACTGTCCCGCGTCAACCTCAGTCTTGACAAGGGGGTCAGCGTCAAGGGATAACTTGCCCATGGACATCGCTGTGCTCGCCGAGGCGCTGGACCGCCTGGTACCGGAGATCCTGGAGCTGACCCGGGCGCCGGGGGTGTCCATCGCGGTCGGGATGGGCGAGGAGGTGGCCTGGGCCAAGGGGTACGGGCACGCGGACGTCGCGCACGGGCGGCCGATGACGCCGCAGACGGTGGGGCCGACCGGCTCGGACTGCAAGCCGTACACCGCGGTGGCCGCGCTCCAGCTGGTCGAACGGGGGCTGATCGGGCTGCACGACCCGGTCGACGACCACCTGGACGGGCTGCGGCTGGACAACCCGCACGGCGGGCCGCCGGTCACGCTGTGGCACCTGCTGACCCACCGTAGCGGGCTGGGGACGAACTTCGGCTACACGACGCGGGTACCGCCGGCGCCGCTGGGCGAGCACCTGCGCCGGGTGTTCCGGGACGCGCGCGGCGACGCGTACCAGGGGATGCTGCCGTTCTGGGCCACCCCGGTGGGCGCGAACTACCAGTACAGCAACACCGGGATCGCGGTCGTCGGGTACCTGGTGGAGCGGCTCAACCCGGAGGGCCTGAGCTTCCCGGAGTACCTGCGCCGGCACGTGTTCGCGCCGCTGGGCATGGCGTCCACCTGCTTCCCGCCCGCGCAGCACCCGGACCACGTACCCGCCGGGCTGCTGTCCCGCCGCTCGGTCGGGTACGCCACGCTGGCCGGGCTGCGCTTCGTGCTGCCGCAGTTCTATCCGGGCGACTACCCGGCGGGCAGCGCGCTGACCACCCCGTCCGACCACGCGCGGTTCCTGCTCGCGGTCGCGAACGGCGGGCAGCTGGGCGGCGCCCGGATCCTGCGCCGCGAGACGGCCGGGCAGATGGTCACCCCGCAGGCCGCGTTCGGCCCGGACCCGAACGCCGCGGTCGGTCTGGTGTGGACGGTCTTCCACCACGGCAGCCCGCACGGGTACTTCGGGCACGGCGGCGAGTACATGTGGGGCTGGAGCAACTTCGCCCGCGCCTGGCCGCACCACCGCGTCGCGCTGGTCGTCGCGTGCAACCAGTGGGACCTGGGCGACATGGGTACCTCCGAGCGGCCGAGCCACTTTGCCGGGCGGCTGGTCGCCGGTGCGGTGACCGCGTGGGTGAACGGGGTGGATCCCCGGCCCCGCCGCGACCCGGCGGCCGGGCGCGGTTACCTCGCCGGCGCGCTGGTATCGGTCCGGCTCGGCGGCGCGCTCGGCATCGACACGCCACCGTCCGATGTGGACATCGAGCGGATCGCGAGCACCGCGTTGGTGGATCCGGGTACGCCGTGGGATCCGGACGCGTTCCGGGCCGGGCTGCGCGACGCGGGCGCCACCGGGGGCAGCCTGCCGGGGATGATCCGGCTGGCCCGCCGGGAGATCCCGGACCACGAGCGGGAGCTGCTGCAGCGCCAGCTCGGGCTGCCGTGGATGGGGCGCAACATCCCGCCGGAGCTGGCGGAGTTCAGCCCAGGAGACGCGCCAGGGTGAGCGCCACCCCGAAGAGCTGGACGTCCGCGCCGGGTTGGCCGACCAGCTGCACGCCCACCGGGAGCGGGCCGGGTGCGGGGGCGGGCAGGGACAGCGACGGCACACCCAACACACT
>DATEJJ010000703.1:0-8841 GCA_035278125.1 Rugosimonospora sp. | reverse complement strand
AAGGATTGGTTGGTGACCAGGTTGGGGGTGGTGGGGGTGGCCATGGCGGCGGTGGCGAAGCCGAGACCGGCGGCGGTGGCCGCGGTCAGGGTGGTGGCGAGGAGCCGCAGTCGCATGGGTCACCAATCTGGTCAGGGCCCGAAACCCGGGTGGGTTCGTGCGTGCTGACACCAGATTGGGTGGCGGTGGTTGGTGGTCGGGTTGGCCGGACGGTAGCGCTTAGGTTGTTACGCTCCATCCGTACGCCAGCCGAGGCGCTGGTACAGGAGCGAGCGCTCCGCCGGGTTGGCCGTGAGCCCGAGCGCCTGCCGGTCCGCCACCCGCGCCTCGCCGTCCCGACCCAGGGCGCGCAGCAGTTCGGCGCGGGTGGCGTGGAAGAGGTGGTACTCCGCCAGGCCCGCCGCCAGAGAGTCCACTTCGGACAGTGCGGCCGCGGCACCCCGGACGCAGGGTCACCATCATCGGGCAGGTACAGCCAAACTGAAGGCGCGGTCCTGTATGAGCAGGGCCGCGCCATCGTGGATGTGCGATCAGATGTCGAAGTCTCCAGCCTTGGCGGCGCTGATGAAGGCGCGCCAATTCTCCCGGGAGACCGTCAGTACGGGGCCGGTCGGGTCCTTGCTGTCCCGAACCTCAACCATGCCGTTGTGGCGCCGCGTCTCAACGCAACTCCCACCGTTGCCGCCACTCTTCGTGGACTTGAACCACGGAGTGTCGCTGTCACTCATCGTAAGTACTCCAAGATAGGCACTGACCGTTTGTAGGCAAGGTCATAGGTCCGCCGGTACTCGTTCAACTGCGCGGTTTGTTCCAAGTACCGGGCATACACCTCCGATTCGAGATACACGAGCGCCGGATCTTCTTCATCGTTGAAGTCCAGCAGTGCGAAGTCTCCCAGCATGGCGGCGTGCGCGCCCGCGTCGAAGGGGAGAACGCGGGTGTCGATGTGTTCCCGTTCGGCGACTTGCCGCAGGTGCGCTATCTGGTCGTCCATAGTGGAGCGACTACCGACGACGCGCGCTAGCGCACCCTCGCTCATGATCGAGGTGATACGCGCGGGCGGTGTACGACCGAGCACGGTCTTCTGCCGCTGTAGGCGCAGTTCGACGTGCCGCTGTGTTGCCGCTTCGTCGGCCTCGGGCCGTGCCGCTTCGTAGACGGCGCGAGCGTAGGCGGCGGTCTGAAACAGGCCGTGTACTAGCTCGGACGTGTAGGTACGGATCTCGTCCGCGCCCGCTTCAAGGTCCAAGTACAGCTTGAACCACGACGGCAGTACATCACCGTACGACTCTTCCCACCATGCCTCTGTCGCCGTTCCTAGAGCCAGGTTGCACAGCGCGTCCGTGGTCTCGTTGTCTGCGCCGTACAGCCAGCACAGCGAGCGAACGATGGGCACTTTTACGGGAGACTTCCCCGTCTCGATGCGCCACAAGGTTTGCCGCGTACAGATGGATGCCTCGACGACGTCGACGTCCTTCTTGCCGGCAGCCTCGCGCAGCTTCCTCAGCCGCCGGCCGAGCGACCTGCGGACCAGATTTGATCCCTGGTTAGGCATAGCCACCTCCGCAATGTAACACCATGCAACATCAGTCTCACGTCTCTCGCTTCACAGTGCAATGTAACTTGATGTTACGTTGCACTGAGTGCTGTAACGCCCGAGGATGCTACATAGGGACGCGGCGGTAGGGAACGGGCAACCGCTGAGCTGACCGGTCGCTCACGGGCAGCAACCCGGGAGTTGTCCGCCGCGTCCCGCTCCCGGGAGGTGGCGAGCATGTTCGGGTTCCATCGCAAGCGCGCAGCCGAACCACGCGGCAGGCACGCCGCCTGCCCGACGCCGGATCCCATCGTGCCGGAGGGCCGTCACCGCGTCGCGGATGGGGAAACCGTGGCCAACGACGGCTTCCCGCTCCAGCACGGCTGGAACGACGCGACCCAGCTACTGCCGCTCCTGAACGAGCGCGGCCCCGCTCCGGAGTACCCGATGACTCCGGGGCAGGAGTTCCGGGCCGGAGGGTGGAGGTTCTGTAATGGCTAGTCCCGTCCTCGCCCGGCAGCACAGCTTGATCAACCTTCTCGACATCGCGCAGGTGGTCTACCAACGGCACCAGGCGCTGCCCACACGGCCGCGCGTGTGCCCCCGGTGCGGGCAGCCGTCACCCTGCCGGGCGCTCATGTGCGCCGCTCGGTTGCTGGAACACTTCGGCGCGCTGCCCGTCGCCCACGATGACGATGACCACGCCGCGTGAGAGCGCCCCGGCGGGCGTGCTAGAGAGCGGGCGGGACTTCACCTGCCCGGAGTGCGGCCGGACGGTCCACGTGGACGAGTGGCGCCTACTGTTCGCGGGCGCCCGCACCGGTGGCAAGCTCCGGGTGAGCTGCGGTCCGCCCCGCTGGAGCCCCGGGCGGCGCCCCTCGGACGGATGCGGCCGCGTCTGGCAGGCATACCTCAGCGAGGGCCAGGGCGTCGAGACGACCGGCGGGCGGCGCGATCCGACAGCGGCGGATGGATAGTTCCGGGCCTGTCGCGCGTCTGTACTAGGGACAGGTCGGGAGGGGTCTGGTGGACGAGCAGGCGCGCAGGCAGTTCGGCGAGTTCGTCGCCGCGCGTTCGGCCCGGCTGATCGGGGTGGCGTACCTGCTCACCGGGGACCAGCACGCGGCGGAGGACCTGCTGCAGACCGCGCTGGTGAAGACCGCCGCGCGGTGGCGGAGCCTGCGCCACGCCGACCCCGAGGGCTACATCCGCACCGTCATGTACCGGGAGCAGGTCAGCCGGTGGCGGCGCCCGCTCTGGCAGCGCGAGGTGGTGGTGGGCGTACCGCCCGAGGGGGCCACCGCCGACCAGAGCCGCCAGGTCGACCTGCGGCTGGCGGTCCGCGCCGAGCTACTGCGGCTGCCGCCGGCGCACCGGGCGGTACTGGTGCTGCGCTTCTTCGAGGACCTGACCGAGACCCAGGCCGCCGAGGTGCTCGGCTGCTCCGTGGGTACCGTGCGCAGCCGTACCCACCGCGCGGTACGCCGGATGCGCGAGCTGCTCGGCAGCGACCAGTGGCTGGCGGAGGTGCCGCGGTGAGCGATGAGGTGATCTACGACCTGGTCCGGTCGACCCTGGCCGACGTGGCCGCCGAGGCGCGACCCGTGGACCTGGTCCCCACCGCGGTACGCCGGGTGCGGCGGCGCGCGCTGGCGCTGTCCATCGGCGCCGTCGCGGCGGCCGCGGCGCTACTGATCGGCCTGCCCCTCGCCACGGTGCTCGCGGGCGGCGCCGGTACCGGCGACCGGCACTCGACTCCGGCCGCGACCCGCCAGCCCGCCACCAGCCCACCCGGCCTGGTACCGAGCCGGCCCCGCTGACCGCGCCGTGACCACCGACGAGAGGCGGTCCTGGGTGGGTACCGCGGTGGTGGTGGGCATCGCCGCGATCCTGCGACTGGTCCGGCTCGACCAGCCCCGCGGCCAGATCTTCGACGAGGTCTACTACGCCGTGGACGCCCGGCATCTGCTCCAGCACGGGGTGGAGTGGGACGACGCCACGGGTACCGGCGCCTTCGTGGTACACCCGCCGCTGGGCAAGTGGCTCATCGCGGTGGGGGAGTGGCTGTTCGGGTACCGGGAGTGGGGGTGGCGGATCGCGCCGGCGGTGGCGGGCATCCTGGCGGTACTGATCGTCACGAGGCTCGCCCGGCGCCTGTTCCACTCCACCGTGCTCGGCTGCGCGGCCGGGCTGCTGATGGCGCTGGACGGGCTGCAGCTCGTGCTGTCCCGGGTGGCGCTGCTGGACATCTTCCTGCTGCTGTTCGTGCTGGCCGCGTTCGCGTGCCTGGTACGCGACCGGGACGGGCGGGCCGGCCGTCCACCGTGGACGGTGCCGTGGTGGCGGCTCGCGGCCGCAGTGATGGCCGGCTGCGCCCTGGCGGTCAAGTGGAGCGCGGTGTGGTACCTCCTCGGGTTCGTCGTGTTGATTGTCGGGTGGCAGGCCGGTGCGCGCCGCAGCGCCGGGGTGGCGCGGCCCTGGCGCACGGCGCTGCGCGAGGAGCGGGTGTGGGTGGCGCTGTCGGGCCTGACCGTCGTCGCCGTCTACCTGGCCAGCTGGACCGGCTGGTTCGCCACCGGTGCCGGCTGGGACCGGCACTGGCTGGCCACGCAGGGGCGCACCGAGCAGCCGGTGCTCGGCGCGCTGCTCAACCTGTGGCACTACCACCGGGAGGCGCTGCACTTCCACGACACCCTTTCGGTGCCGCACCGCTACCAGTCCTGGCCATGGCAGTGGCTGCTGCTGGACCGGCCGGTGCTGTTCCAGTGGTCCTGCCCGGACCCGTGCACGGTCACCAGCAACACGTCCGAGGTGCTGCTGCTCGGCACGCCCTTGCTGTGGTGGTCGTTCCTGCCCGCGCTGGCCGGCCTGGTGTGGCTGGGCGTCCGCCTCCGGGACTGGCGGGCGTGGGCGATCGGATGCGGGGTGCTGGCCGGGATCGTGCCGTGGTTCCCGTTCGAGCTGAGCCACCGCACCATGTTCTACAGCTACGTGGCGCCGGCCGAGCCGTTCCTCATCCTGGCGGTGGTCTACGTGCTCGGCGCGCTGCCCCGGGCCCGGGTCCTGTGGGCGGGCGGGTACGTGCTCGCGGTCGCGCTGACCTTCGCGTACTTCTACCCGGTGTACGTCAGCGAGACGCTCAGCTATAGCCAGTGGTGGGCGCGGATGTGGTTGGGTGCCCGCTGGTACTGAGCGGTCGCCGGAACGGTCACGCCGGGCAGCTGGTCTGGAAGACCTCGTCCGCACGCCGGATCTCTGCTGGCATCTGCCGGCACGCCGGATCGCCCGGATCCATCGGAGCGGTACCCAGGTAGGCGACCTGCCACTGCACACCCGCGCGGTGCAGCAGCACGGCGGTCGAGTCCGTGTGGCTGCCGTCACCGAGGACGAACGTGCCGCGTACGAAGATCCAGTTGTCGGCGCACACCTGCTTGTCGATCCGCTCCACGGACGTGCTCGGCGGATCTGACTTGTCCCGCAGGACGGCCAGCAGGTCCGCTCGGGACATGCCGCAGATCGCGCCCGTCGACGGGCTGGCCGCCGAACAGCCGGCGGTGGCGCCGGCCAGGGCGACGGCGAGCAGGGCGGCGCGGCGGCGCGTAGCGGTCACGATGAACTCCTTCTCAGAGGTACCCGCGGGACGGTGGCCGGCGCGCAGTCGAGCAGGCCGGCCCGGTACTTGCTGGACAGCACATCCCGCGCCGCGTCGCCGACCCGCGCCGCGAACGCGGACGAGGCGAGCGCGGCCGCAGAGAGGGCGCGCGTCATCGGTCCGGCGTCAGCAGCGCGGACCGTGAGGACCATGTCGCCGCCGGCCGCGACGAACAGCACCGCCCGTTCGCCCACCGGAACACGGCTGACCGCGGCGGCCGCGCCGAGGTCGTCGGAGATGATCAGACCGCGGTAACCGATCCGCCAGCGCAGCAGCCCGGTGATGATGGGCGCGGAGAAGACCGCGAGAGTGGTCGGATCGAGCCGCTCGTAGCGGGCCGAGGAGACCATGACGGCCGCGACGCCAGCCCGGATCCCGCTGGCGAACGGCTGCAGGTAAGGGTCGTCGATCCGCGTCACTCCGTCCACCACCTGCGCCGAGGTGTCCGGGTCGGCGCGCACCCGGCCCAGTCCGGGGAAGTGTTTGAGCGTCGTGAGCAAGCCGTTGGCCGCGGCGGCCCGCACCACGGTCGCCACCGACGCAGCGACCGCGCCGGGGGTTGCACCGTACTGGCGGGCGAACGCGCCGATCGGCGGGTTGTCGCGGGCGGACGCGGCCGGAACGGAGTCTGCGACGGGCGCGAGGTCGAGGGTGACTCCGACCCGGGCGAGTGGGCGGGTCCAGCCGGCGGTAGCGGCGCGCAGCCCGGCCGGTCCGAGGCGCGCCTGGTCCAGTGCGGGAGGGAAGGGCGGGAAGTCCGGACCGCGCAGCGTCTGCACCGCTCCACCCTCCTGGTCCACAGCGATCTGGAGCGGGATGCCGGGTGCGGTCGCGGCCTGGAGGGTGGCGATCCCGGCAGCGACGGCGCTGGCCGGCGTGGCGGTCCGCCCGGTCAGGATGGTGCCGCCGGGGTGGTACCGGCGCACCACGTCCGCGATCCGCGCCGGTTGGCCGGCCGGCGTCCCGACCATCAGCAGTTGGCCGATGCGCTCGTCGAGATCCAGCCGGGACAGCTCGCGCGTGACGCACGCGGCCACGTCGCCCGGGTGCGACGGCAACGGCGCGACCCGGAGTGGACGAACCAGGCCGGCGGCGGGTGCCCCGGGCTCGTGGCGTGGATCCAGTAGCAGCGCCCGGTCCGACGCGACCGCCAGCAGCCCCGCGACGGCGGCCGCGGCGGCGAGCCACCGGGCGGGTACCCGCGCCACCGGCTAACCCGCGCAGGTCTTGCGGTAGGGGATGCCCGGCGCGTAGCGCTCCCATTCGGCGGGTGTGAGCCCCCGGCGGGCGATGCCGCAGGCGTACGCCACCGGGTCGGCGGCAGCCCCGGCCGGGAGCGGCGGTGCGGGGTACGGCGCCTGCACGACGGCGGTGAGGCTCTCCACCGCCTCGTCGGTGAAGCTCACGACGGCCCAGTCCCCGCCCGCGCTGAGCTGGGCCTGCAGCGCCCCGTCGCGGAGCGGGAGCGGACCGGTCGGTATCCCGTCCAGCCGCCACCCGACCATGGGGGCACCCCCGCCCGGGTGCACCAGGAGCCAGCCGCCGACCCCGACCTCGGTACCCGCCACGGTGCCGAGCGGCACGCCCTGGGGCGGACTGGCGGCCAGGTTCCAGGCGCTGCGCGTACTGCCGGCGTCCACCACGATCCACGGTGGGGGCCCGTCGACCACGCCCGCCGCGGGCGGTCCCAGCGGTATCCGCGCCGGCGGCCGGGCGGCCAGGTTCCACGCGGCGGCTCCCGTGTCCCCGCTTGAGGTGATGACCCAGGCACCCGGACCCGGCGCGAGCGCTGGCTCCGCGGTCAACCGGACGCCGCGCGAGCCGGTCGAGCGGGTGTCCAGCACGGTCGTACCGTCGCCCCGGTCGGCGAAGACCCACCGCCCGTCGAGGCTGGAGAACACCGCCTGCGGTACCTCCCCGAGGCGCGAGTCCACCTCGACCGGTGCCGCGGGGTACGCGGGCAGGTCCCACTGGGACCGCACGCCACCGTCCACCTGGTCCAGCTCCACGATGTCGTACGGCTGGCCGCGCAGGCCGTCGACCTGATAGTCCAGTACAGACGACCGCAGACCACCCTCGTGCGGTTGCCAGGCGGTGGCGGTCGCGTGGTCGAGCACGACGACCCAGCCGGTCGCGTCGACCACCCGCACGGCGCTGCTCTGCTCGGCCAGCGGGACCGGCTTCGGTGCCACCGCGGACAGGTGCCATGCCGTGACCGTGCCCGAGTCGGTGACCACCACCCAGCCGGTCACGCCGATCGCCTCGACGCTGTCCGGAGCGGTACCCAGGTCGATCGGCCCGCGGTCGCCGGCCAGGTCCACCAGCCTGGCGTGCCCATCCAGCCCGAACAGCTCGACCCAGCCCGTCTGGCCCAGCGCGACCACGTCGAACGAGCGTCGGTCGACCTCCTCGCCCTGCGGCCGTGCCGCGCGCAGGTCCCATTTGGTGACCACGCCGTGCTCGTCGAGGGTCACCACCCAGGATCCGGACGCGACCACCCGGTTCGTGCGCAGGACGGCGTACGGCGGTGCGGCGAGCCGCATGCGCAGGTACGCGGCGAGGTCGTCGCGAGCACCCTGGTCGGAGTCGACCGAGGCGGCGGCGATACGCAGCCGCAGCGCGTCGACCGGGTGGGCGGGCTGCATCCCGTCGGCGGCGCGCAGCAGGGTACGGGCCTGCTCGTTGTCCACCCGCACGTCGCGGATGCCGGTGAAGCGGATCAACTGCGGTGCGATGGTCACCGCCGCGCCGGCGAGCAGCGCGGCGAGTGCCAGCGCACTGAGCGCCGCACGCCCCGCAGCGCCCCACCGTCCCACGTGGACACCTCTGTCCGGAGTGGACGGTGTGCCGTCCGCGTGGCCGATGAGCCACCACGACGGGCGTCCCCTCCGGTACTGTTTGGCCAGGTGGTCACGCAACGGCTTGTGGCGGAACTGGTAGACCGGGCCGCTGGTACGCAGGATCTGGTCGATCGTGGCGGCGTCGAGGAAGCGGATCAGGTTCCAGGGCAGGCGGTGCCGGACGGCGGTGAACCACATCCGCGCGAGCACGAACCAGAACCACGGCGAGCCCGAGCCGCACAGGACGACACCGAAGACGACGACGCCGCAGGCGAGCCCGGTACGCCACGGCGAGGCGTAGGCCAGGACGTCCAGCCGTAGCGCATCGACGGCGTTGACGAACACGCCCGCGGCCACGCCGGTGGCGAGGCCCGAGACGAGGGCGGCGACGAGGAGCGCGGCCCGGTCGGCGCGCAGCACGGCGGCGGGGCTGGGCGGCTCCTGGTCGGGCACGGGCGCGCCGAGCCAGCGGCCGATGCCGATGGTGGCGCCGAGCGCGAGACTGATCACCGCGAGGATGGTCAGTCCGGTGCTGATCCCGTTGCGGCCGCCGTACTCGACGCCCGCGATCGCGCCGACGCACACGCTGAAGGGCAGGCCGAGTACCAGCGCCGTGGCCACGCCCCGTGCCAGCCACGGCGGCAGCGCACGCAGCCCGACTGACGTGCGGCTCGGCTCCAGGCCGCGTCCGGCGCTCAGCCCGTTGCAGATCAGGCCGACGGCCAGGCCGCCGAGGCCGGCGAAGGTGGTGCCGGCCACCAGAGCCGGCGCGTCGGCGCCGCTGGCCGCGCGGGTGGCGACGAGCAGGAGGT
>DATEJJ010000702.1:0-3149 GCA_035278125.1 Rugosimonospora sp. | reverse complement strand
AAGGATTGGTTGGTGACCAGGTTGGGGGTGGTGGGGGTGGCCATGGCGGCGGTGGCGAAGCCGAGACCGGCGGCGGTGGCCGCGGTCAGGGTGGTGGCGAGGAGCCGCAGTCGCATGGGTCACCAATCTGGTCAGGGCCCGGACCCGGGTGGGTTCGTGCGTGCTGAGACCAAGATTGGGTGGCGGTGGTTGGTGGTCGGGTTGGCCGGACGGTAGCGCTTAGGTTGTCGCCGCTTTACGCCCGACGGCCGCGAAGCCGGCGAACGACTCGGGGTCCTGCATGCCGGTCTCGCCCGGGTCCGGACGCCACAGGGGCAGCCGCACCAGGCCCGGGTCGAACAGGTCCCAACCGTCGAGCAGGTGGCTGATCTGCGCGTGGCTGCGCATCGTCATCGGGGTGGTGGTGCGGGCGTACAACTGGCGGTGTTCGGCCGCCTGGTCCTGCTGCTGCCCGTCGGCGGTGGCGTGCGAGACGGCCAGGTAACTGCCCGGCGGGAGGGCGTCGCGGTACCCGGCGATGATGCCGGCCGGATCGTCGTGGTCGGCGACGAAGTGCAGTACCGCGACCATCAGCAGCGCCACCGGCTGGTCGAGGTCGAGCAGGTCGTGCAGGAGCCGGTGCGACAGCACCAGGTCGGGGTGGCGCAGGTCCGCCTCGATGACCCGCGTGTACGGGTCGCCACCCAGGATCGCCCGGGACTGCCTGACCGCGACCGGGTCGTGGTCCACGTACACGACCCGCGCGTCGGTCACCAGCGTGCGGGCCACCTCGTGCACGTTGCCCACGGTCGGGATGCCGGAGCCGAGGTCGAGGAACTGGCGCACGCCGGCCTCGGTCAGGTGCCGCACGGCCCGGGACATGAAGGCCCGGTTCGCCCGGATGATCATCGGTACCGCGGGCCAGTCGTCGATGGCCTGCTGGGCGGTACGCCGGTCGACCGCGAAGTTGTGGCTGCCACCCAGGTAGTAGTCGTACATCCGGGCGACGTTGGGCCGGGTCAGGTCCACGTCCGGGGGCGCCCACTCGGGCAGGTCCACGACATACCTCCCGCCCGGCGAAGCCGGCTAGTCGATGAGACCGTCGAGCCTAGCCCATGGCGCGACCGGGGAAGTGACAGGCCGCCACGTGATCCCCGTCGTCCCCGCACAGCGGCGGTACCTCCACCTCGCACCGCAGCCGGTCCGGCGAGGGCAGCGCCGCGTACGTGAAGCACCTCCCCCGGAACCGGCAGCCCGCGCGCCGCCGCGTCGGGTCGGGCGGGTCGCCCGGCAGCAGCACCCGCTGCCGCTCCCGTTCCCGCGCCGGATCCGGCACCGGCACCGCCGACAGCAGCGCCCGCGTGTACGGGTGCAGCGGCTTTGCGAACACCGCGGCGGTGGTACCCGTCTCCACCGTGCGACCGAGATACATCACACTCACCCGGTCCGCGATGTACCCCACCACGGCCAGGTCGTGCGACACGAACAGGTACGCCAGCCCGAGCCGGGTACGCAGGTCGCGCAGCAGGTTCAGCACACCCGCCTGGATCGACACGTCCAGGGCGGAGACCGGCTCGTCCAGCACCAGCAGGTCCGGGCGTACCGACAGGGCGCGGGCGATCGCGATACGCTGCCGCTGGCCACCGGAGAACTCGTGCGGGAAGCGCTGCGCGTGCGCGGGTTCCAGGCCCACCAGGCGCAGCACCTCCGGTACCCGCGCCGCGATCCGGGCCGCGGGCTCGCCCTGGGCGCGCAGCGGCTCGGCCACCACGTCGCCGACCGGCATACGCGGGTCGAGGCTGCCCATCGGGTCCTGGAACACGAGCTGTACCCGACCGCGCAGCGCCAACTGCTCCACAGTGGACAGCGACCGGTCCACCGGTACCCCGAACAGCTCCACCCGGCCCTGCTCCGGTGGCGCGAACCGGAGCACCTCGAACAGCGTGCTCGACTTGCCGCAGCCCGACTCGCCCACCAGCGCCAGGGACTCGCCGCGGCGGATGTCGAGGTCCACCCCGTCCACCGCGTACACGCTGCCCGCCCGGCGCCGGAGTACGGCTCCGCCCCGGTACAACGGGAATGTCTTGGTGAGGCCCTCGACCCGCAGCACCTCGGCGGTGGCCGGCCGGCCGCGGCCCGTGCTTTCCGGTGGCGGCGGGACCGGGTAGATGTCGGCGGCGCTGATGGCGCCACTGGCGATTTCGCCGGCGCGGCGGCAGGCGACCTGGTGCCCGGGCAGTGGGGTCGCGAGCGGTGGTTCGGCCGTGCGGCACGCGTCCTCGACGAGCGGGCAGCGGTCGGCGAACGGGCAGCCGTCGTGTTCGCGCGGCGCGGGCGGGCGGCCGGGGATGGGCACCAGCGACCGTGGCGTATCCGCGCCGACCGCGTCCAGCCGGGGCAGGGCGCCGATCAGACCGATCGTGTACGGCATGAGCGGTCGGGCGAACAGTTCATCGACGTCGGCCGTTTCCACGATCCGGCCGGCGTACATGACCGCGACCCGGTCCGCCATGCCCGCGATGACGCCGAGGTCGTGGCTCACCAGCAGCAGCGCGGCACCGGTCTCGCGCTGCGCGGCCCGCAGCACGGACAGCACCTGGGCCTGCACGGTGACATCGAGCGCGGTGGTGGGTTCGTCCGCGAGGATCAGGTCGGGATCGTTGGCGATCGCCATCGCGATCATCGCGCGTTGCCGCATCCCGCCGGAGAACTCCTCGGGGAAGTTCTGCGCCCGCACCGCCGGCTCCGGGATGCCGACCAGACCCAACAGGTGTATCGCGCGTTCGCGCGCCTGTGCCCGGGACACGCGGCGGTGCACCCGGATCGCCTCCGCGATCTGGTCACCGACCCGGTACACGGGCGTGAACGCGGACAGCGAATCCTGGAAGACCGTGGCCACGGTGCGGCCGCGCAGCCGAGACAGCGCGCGGTAGCCCGCACCCACCACCTCGGTGCCGGCCAGCCGCACGCTGCCGGTGACGGTCGCGCTGCCCGGCAGCAGACCCGCGACCGCGTGCGCGGTCACCGACTTGCCCGCACCCGACTCGCCCACCAGGCCGAGGATTTCGCCGCGCCGCAGCGCGAGGTCCACGCCGCGCACGGCCGGAGCGGCGAAGCCGACCCGCAGATCCCGCACCCGCAGCACGAGGTCGGGCTCGGGCGCCGCGGGA
>DATEJJ010000701.1:0-3817 GCA_035278125.1 Rugosimonospora sp. | reverse complement strand
ACACCGCAGCCGGCCGCGAAAGCAGCCGAGTGAGCCCGGCGGAGACAGTCAGCGAGTCGATCGGACGCCAGGCCGGTCGCGGGCTCCGGTGGAGCCTGCTCGGCACGATGACGGCCAAGGTCGGCTCGTTCGCCATGGGCCTCGTGCTCGCCCGGCTGCTCAGCCCGGCCGACTTCGGGACGTACGCGATCGCGCTCGCCGCCACCACGATCCTGATGAACATCAACGACGTCGGCCTGATCGCGGCCACCGTGCAGTGGCGCGGGCGGCTCGCGGACATGGCGCCCACCGCCGGTACCATGGCGGCGGTCTTCGGGGTGGTCATCTACGGGGTGTTCTGGCTGGGCGCGCCGCTGTTCTCCGCGGCGGCCGGTGACCGGGCCGCCGCCTCGGTGGTGCGGATCCTCACCCTGGTCATCGTCATCGACGGGCTGACCGCGGTACGCAGCGGCGCGCTGATGCGCGAGTTCAAGCAGGACAAGCTGATCGTGGCGAACACGGTCGGGCTCGCCGCCAACGCCGCCATCGCCATCGCGCTGGCCAGCCAGGGCGCGGGCGCGTACAGCTTCGCCTGGGGCCAGCTGGCCGGGGCCGCCGCGACCGGGGTGCTGGTGTTCGTCTTCGCCAAGGTACCGGTGCGCTTCGGCTTCGACCGCGCGGTCGCGGCCAAGCTGATGCGCTTCGGCATCCCGCTGGCGGCCAGCCTCGGCGTGGACGCCGTGGTGATGAACGTGCAGTTCATGATCATCGGTAGGCTGGTCGGCGCCACCGTGCTCGGCTACTTCCTGCTCGCCTTCAACATGTCCATCTGGGCGCAGACCGTCCTGGGCACCGCGATCCGCTACGTCTCCGTGGCCGGCTTCTCCCGCCTCTCCGAGGGCGACGAGGAGGAGCTGTCCAGCGGCGTGCAACGGTCGATGGCGGCGCTGGTCACCGTGGTCGCGCCGATCGTGGCGCTGACCTCGGCCCTGGCCGCCCCACTGGTGCAGCTGCTCTACGGCGAGCGCTGGGTGGCGGCCATCCCGGCGCTGCGCATCCTGGTGATCCTGACCCTGGGGCGGATGCTCATCGCGCTGGCCACCGACGCGCTGATGGGTGCCGGTGCCACCCGGGCCACGCTCTGGCTCAACCTGGCCTGGGCGGCGGCGCTGATACCCGCGCTGTGGGTGGGTACCAAGCTGGACGGCATCCGGGGTGCGGCCACCGCGCAGATCGTGATCGGCTTCTTCCTCGCGCTGCCGCTGGCCGCGTACGCGCTGCGCCGCATCCGGGTGGACCTCAGCCCGCTGCCGCCGCTGATGGTACGGCCGCTGATCGGCACGCTGCTCGCCGCCGCGGTGGCGTTCGCGGTGACCCGGGTGGCGGGCCCGTACCCGGTGGTGCGGCTGATCGCCGGTGGCGGTGCCGGGCTGCTGGTGTACCTGCCGGTCGCGGTACCCCGGCACCAGTTGCGGCAGGTACTCGACTCGGTGCGGCGGCGCCGCCAACCGGCCGGCGCGCTGGCGGAGTGACCACCCCGGCCAGCGCGCTAGCGCGGCCTCAGTTCGTGTCGCGGCTGCGGTAGAACGCCACGTCGTGCTCCAGGCCGGTCTCGGCCCGGCGCCAGAACTCGCCGGGCTCCAGCCAGGTCTGGGCGCGGAACACGGAGTCCAGCGTCGCGTTGGCGTACGCGAAGCGCACCGGCCGCCCGGCCCGGTCCTTCGCGATCCGCTCCAGCACCGCGTTCAGCGTGTCCGCGCCGAACGGGTCGAACAGGAACACCGCGGTCACGTCGGAGTAGTCGTACTCCTGGGCCAGCGCGGTCACCGCCTCGATCGGCGCGTGCCGGCCGCGCAGCCGCCGCACGTTCTCGGTGGCCTCCGCGGTGCGCTCCGGGGACAGGTCCACCCCGATCACCCGGTCCACCGGCAGCCGCGCCGCGCAGCAGAGTACCCGGCCCTTGCCGGAGCCGATGTCCACGAACACGTCCTGCCGGCCGAGCGCCAGGTGGCGCAGCACCGGCCAGATCGAGCTGTACGCCATGGTCGCGTAGTGCGCCGCGTCCGGGTGGTCTACCGGTGCCACCCCCCGGGTCGCGATGCCGAGCCGCGTCTCCCACCACAGGTTCCCGAGCCGGTCCCCGATGCTGGACATTGTCGTGTGTACTCCCGTTGTTCAGTTGTGCCGGTCAAGGAACCACCGCGTCGTGGAGGTGCGGACCGTACGGGCCGGGTGGGTCAGCCGCCACACCGTCCCGCACAGCCCCAGGGTGAGGGCGAGAATCGTCGCGTACGTCATGAAGCTGAGCGAGTCGAAGGTGGCGGCGACGGCGAGACCGATGATCTGCGTGGAGATCAGCGCGGCGCACAGGTGCCGGTCCTCGATGGTGGTGGAGCGGCGCAGCGCCAGCCAGGCCAGCGTGATCCCGGTGATGTGCAGCCCGGCCAGCGTGGCGACGCCGACCACGCCGTTGCTGATGAGCGTGTCCAGCCACTGGTTGTCGAGGATCTGGTACTGCGGCGCCACCCAGGTGCCGGTACCCCGGCCGAACCAGGGCCGCTGCGCGACGTAGTGGAACACCAGCGGGTACCGCGCCTGGCGCACGGTGAAGGCCGGGTTGTTGGACGGGTTGTCGAACAGGTGCTGCAGCGTGCGGAACAGCCCGGGGCTGGCCGCGGCGAGCGCGGCGAGCATGCCCATCACCATCGCCAGCACGTTGTACCGCATCCGCCAGCTCCACACCGGGAACAGCACGGCCAGCATCAGCGCCAGTGCCAGGATGCCGGTACGGGAGATGGTGGCGGCGACCCCGGCCGCGAGTACCAGCGTGGCCAGCAGTCCCAGCTGGCGGCGCCGGGGCCGGTGGCTGAAGCAGGCGAAGTGGATGGCGAACGGCATGATGAGCGCGAGCAGGGCGGCCAGCTCGATGTAGTGCGTGGTGGTCGAGGCCACCCGGACCCCGTCGCCGCGCGCCTCGAAGCCCGGTACCCACCCCTTGGCCTGCAGCCCCGGGATGGTCAGGTATTTGGTCAGGTCGATGCCGGTGACGTACTCGACCACGCCGATGCCGGCCACGATCGCCCCGCAGGTGACCAGCACCTTGAGTACCCCGCGCAGCCGCCCCCAGTTGGGCACCCCGTCAGAGGCGGTGAGGACGGCGCCGCAGAAGGCGAAGAAGAACAGCATGGTGCGGTCGGCCGCGTTGGCCTCCATGGAGGTCAGCCCGCGCATGAAGCCGATCGCGTAGGAGACCAGCACCGTGATCATGAAGACGCAGAGCGCCCAGCGCAGCGGCTGGGAGCCGGTCATCACCAGGTGCGGGCTGACCCGGGCCAGGATCCACCAGCAGAACAGCAGGAACGCCACCACCAGCCCGGGCCGACCCATGTCGGTCATGCCGGGGAGGATCAGGCGCGCCGGTACCAGCATGATCGTGACGATCATCAGGCTGAGCAGCACGGCCGCGTCGATGTACGTCGGCCGGCGCCGCGTCACGTACGTCTGGTCGTAGACCAGCGACGGTTCGAGGTCTTCTGAGCGCAGGAGCGTGGAGGTCACGGGGATGGCGCCTGTCGCCGGCCGTCAGGACTTGTTGCCGCTCTTGCGCGTCCACTGTGCCCGATCGGCCAGGGACACGGGCAGGATGATGGTCGCGTCCGACGGCATCGGTACCACCTGTTCGGCCTCGTGCTCGCCATCCACCAGGGTCCAGCCGGCGGCCGGTTGGCCGGCACCGGCCTCGGCGCGCGTGCCGTCCCGCCCCACGCCCGCCGGTACCGTGCCGTTGCCCAGCGAGATGACGGCGGTGATGTCCGCGTTGTTGCCGCGCCGGCCGATC
>DATEJJ010000700.1:0-3359 GCA_035278125.1 Rugosimonospora sp. | reverse complement strand
TGGCCGTGGGCGTCTGGGGCGGCGTCGGCGCGCTGGCCCTGGCCGTCGGCCCGCTCACCGGCGGGTACCTCAGCCAGCACGTCTCCTGGGGCTGGATCTTCCTGGTCAACGTGCCGATCGGGGTGGCCACCGCGGTGCTCGCCGCGCTGACCATGCCGGCGGCGCGCGGCGGTGCGAGGCGCGGCCTGGACCTGCCCGGCCTGGCGCTCTCCGCGCTGGCGCTGTTCGCGCTCACCTACGCCCTGATCGAGGGCGACTCGCACGGCTGGACCTCCGGCCTCATCCTCGGCTCCTTCGGCCTGGCGGCCGCGGCGGCCGCCGCCTTCCTGCTGGTCGAGACCCGCCGCGCCGACCCGATGGTGGACCTGTCCTTCTTCCGGGTACGCGAGTTCAGCGGCGGCCTGATCGCGATGGGACTCTGGTCGTTCGGCGTGTTCGGCATCTACTTCTTCACCGCGATCTATCTGCAGGACGTGCTCGGCTTCACGCCGACCGGCGCCGGTGCCGGCTTCGTGCCGATGGCGCTGGTGATGGCCGTGGTCGCCGCGCTGGCGCCGCGGATCGAGGCCCGCTTCGGCGCCGGCCGCACGGTCGCCGTCGGGCTCGCCCTGATGGCCGGCGCGATCGGCGCCATCTCCACGGTGGGGGAGGGCTCCGGGTACGGGGACCTGCTGCCCTGGTTCCTCGTGTACGGGCTGGGCGCCGGGCTGCTGATCCCGCTCACCAACGTGATCCTCGGGGTACTGCCGCCGGCCCGTGCCGGAGTCGCCTCCGGCATGCTGAACGTCTCCCGCGAGGTCTTCGGCCTGCTGGGCATCACGATCCTGGGTGCCATCCTCAGCGCCCGCCAGCGCGCGGTGACCGGGCCGCCGCTGCACCGGTTCCTGGAGGGCTACCAGTTCGCCCTCGTGATCGCCGCGGTCCTGGTGGCGCTCGGCGTACCGGTGAGCCTGTACGCGCTGCGCCGCTCCGGCCGGGACCAGCCGGTCGAGGTACCGCGCGGGGCGGTGCTCGAAGCGGTGTGACCGCGTGTGGGGGCCGGGTGCCGCGGGGCGCCCGGCCACTCACCGTCCGGGCGTGAGTGCCGCCGCCCCGACGGCAGACTCGACCGGTGCCTCGGCGGGCCGGTCCCGCAGGAACAGGGCGCAGACCAGGCCGAGTACCGCGACTCCGGCGGCGACCACGACCGTGTCGTGGAACGCGGACAGCGCGGCGCCACCCGCTCTGCCCGCCGCCAACCCGGCCGCGAGCCGCTGCCCGAAGTACGTGGCGAGCAGGCTCACCCCGACCGAGCCGCCCAGCCGCTGCCCCACGTTGAACAGCGTGTTCGCGTCGGCCAGCTGCGCGGCGGGCTGCCCGGCGAGCATCGGCGTGAGCAGTGGCTGGATCACCAGGCCGATACCGAGCCCGCGCGCCGCCATCACTGCCGTGAGTATCCACAGTGGAGTGTGCACAGTGGTCAGGAAGAGCAGCCCGGTGGTGGCGCCCACCGCGGCCAGCCCGCCGAGGATGCCGGCGCGCCGCCAGCCCCGGTCGCCGAGCCACCCACCCAGCTTTGTGGACAGTCCCATCACGATGCCCTGCGGCAGCAGCACCAGCCCGCTGGCCAGCGCGCCGTGCCGCTGGATCTCCTGTACCAGCACGGGAATCAGGAACAGCACGCCGTACATGGCCACCGAGGTGAGCGTGCACAGCAGGACCGCGAGTGCCGGCTGGACACGGCGCAGCAGCCGCAGCTCCACGGCCGGGTACGCGCGGCGGTGCGCCCACAACCCGTACCCGGTGAGCAGCAGCAGGCCCGCGCTCCAGAACGGGCCCGACCGGGCCGACCACCAGCCGTGCGCCGGCCCCTCGTTCGCGCCGTAGAGGGCGAGCACCAGGCCGGCGGAGAGCAGCACCAGGCCGGGCGCGTCGAAGGGCGCCCGCGGGTCGGCCTGGTCGGTGAAGCCGGCCCGGCGCAGGCGCGGCATCGCGAGCAGGGCGGCGGCGCCGAGCGGCGCGTTCACCAGGAAGATGGCCGGCCAACCCCACGCGGTGACGAGCAGCCCGCCCACGCTGGGCCCGAGCGCCGGCCCGAGAAACAGCGCGATCCCCGCCGCGATGGGAAAGCGCCGCTGCCCCACTCCGGCCTGTCCGAACAGTAAGTTCATCGACAGCGGTACCAGCGGTGCGGCGGCCAGGCCCTGCACCGCCCGGAACGCGATGAGCTGACCGGCGGTACCGGCCAGCGCGCAGGCGAGCGACGCCACCGTGAACGCGCCGAGGCTCACGCCGTACGCGCGGATGGTGCCGAACCGCTTCGCCAGGTAGGAGGTGGCGGGCAGCGCGGCGGCCAGGGCGAGCAGGTAGCCGGAGACGGTCCACTGCACGGTGCCCAGCGGCGCGTGCAGTTCCCGGCTGATGTCGGGGATGGCGACGTTGACCACGCTGCCGTCGATCATCGACAGCAGTGACCCGGACAGCAGCACGTACAGCGCGACCGGGGAGAGCGTGCGCCCGGCCGGCGCGCTCATCGCGGACTCCGCTTCGCCCTGGCCGCCCGCTTCGCCGGAGCCGGAGCGGGAACGGCAGAGGGGGCGGGAGCGGGAGCGGCAGCGGCCGCCGCGCCTTTCGCGGCGGCGCGGGTGACCGAGAGCAGGCGTTCGTAGAACTCGTCGTCCCGCTCCGGGGTGCCGTGCTCCAGCCAGGTGATGATGGACTGGTAGGTGATGGAGACGGTCATCTCCGCGGCCCAGCGGCGCAGCGCCGGATCCGGCTCGATCGAGCGCAGGATCTGGTCGGACACCTCGACGTACTGCCGGTGCATGTCGGCCACGTAGCCGGCGAACTCGGGCTCGCGGGCGGCGTGCCAGAAGGCGAGCACGAAGCCGTCCGGATCCTCGCGGGCCACCGCGATCAGCTCGCGTAGCTGCGCGGAGCTGGGCTCCACCGACACCCGCTCGACCACCCGGGCCAGCGTCCGGTCCAGCACTGCCTGGTACAGCTCGCGCTTGCCGGCGAAGTCGCGGTACAGCAGCAGCTTGCTCACGCCCGCGCTGGCCGCGATCTCCTCCATCGAGGTCCCCGCGAAGCCGCCCTTCGCGAACGCGGTGGCCGCGCCGTCGAGGATGCGCTGCACGGTCTGTTCCCGTCGGGCCGCCATCGTGTACCTCCAGGGGTTTACTCTTAAAACTAAACTAGCGAGTGTGTACTCTGAAGTAAAGTCCTAGTCTTGACCCTCGTATCCAGTGATGACTATCGTTTTATGAATTCCGGAACCATCGTGGAAACTTCCGGTTGCAGGGGGTCGCGAGATGAACGGGTGCCTCCGGATCCTTCTGGCCACGGCGCTGCTCGCGCCGCCCGGGGTGGCGGCCTCG
>DATEJJ010000699.1:0-7459 GCA_035278125.1 Rugosimonospora sp. | reverse complement strand
CGGCCGAGGAGGCCGCGCCGGACGGGCCGCCCGCGGTCGAGATCGACCTGGCGGGTATCGAGCGGCGGGCGGTGGCCTTCCCGGTGCCGGAGGCGCGGTACGCGCGGCTGGGCGCCACGGCCGGCGCGGTGCTCATCTCGTCGGTCCCGGTGACCGGGGTGCGCGCGGCCGCGCGGCACGAGCGGTCCGACGACCGCACCCTGGAGCGCTTCGACCTCAACACGCTGGAGTTGAGCCCGGTCGCCAGCGGCGTCACCGACTTCGCCGTGGGCGCCGACCACACGACGCTGCTGTACCTCGCGGGCGAGCGGCTGCGCGTGGTCAAGGCGGGCGAGCGGCCGGCCGAGGACAAGTCCGAGCCGGGCCGGGCCAGTGGCTGGGTCGACCTGGGCCGGGTGAAGGTCCGCGTGCACCCGGATGCGGAGTGGCGGCAGATGTTCCGCGAGGCGTGGCGGCTGCAGCGCGAGGACTTCTGGGTCGAGGACATGTCCGGCATCGACTGGGACGAGGTGTACGCCCGGTACCTGCCGCTGGTGGACCGGGTCAGCACCCGGGCCGAGTTCTCCGACCTGCTCTGGGAGGTGCAGGGTGAGCTGGGTACCTCGCACGCGTACGAGCAGGGCGGCGCGTACCGGCAGGGCCCGCACTACCGGCAGGGCTTCCTCGGCGTGGACTGGCGGCTGGACGCGGAGACCGGGGCGCACCGCCTCGCCCGGGTGTACCAGGGCGACACCTGGTCGGCCGAGGCCACCTCGCCGCTGAACCGGCCCGGGCTCGGTGTGCGCGCCGGTGACGAGGTGCTGGCCGTGAACGGGCTGCCGGTCGGCGGCCGGAGCACCGCGGCTGAGTTGCTGGTCAGCCAGGCGGGCCAGGAGGTGGCCCTGGTGGTACGCGACGGCGGCGAGCCGCGCACGGTGACGGTACGGGCGCTGGACGACGAGCGGCCGGTCCGCTACCGGGACTGGGTGGCCGGCAACCGCGCGCTGGTGCACGAGCGCACCGGCGGTCGGGTCGGCTACCTGCACGTACCGGACATGCTCGGCTGGGGGTACGCCGAGTTCCACCGTGGCTTCCTGGCCGAGTTCGACCGGGAGGCCCTCGTGGTGGACGTGCGCTACAACCGGGGCGGGCACGCGTCCGGGCTGCTGCTGCAGCGGCTGATCCCGCGCCGGCTGGGGTACGGGTACCCGCGCTGGGGCGTACCCGCGCCGTACCCGCTGGAGGCGGTACGCGGGCCGCTGGTGGCCATCGCGAACGAGCACTGCGGCTCGGACGGGGACATCTTCTGCCACGCGTTCAAGGCGCTCGGGCTGGGTCCGCTGGTGGGCCGGCGCACCTGGGGCGGGGTGATCGGCATCTGGCCCCGGCACGCGCTGGCCGACGGTACGGTCACCACGCAGCCCGGGTTCTCATTCGGCTTCGACGACGTGGGCTGGCGGGTGGAGAACTACGGCACCGACCCGACGGTACCGGTGGACATCGCGCCGCAGGACTACGCGCGGGGACACGACACGCAACTACACGAGGCGGTCGAGCAGGCCCTCGCGGAGCTGGCCCGGCGGCCGGCGCACAGCCCAGATCCGGCGGTCCGGCCCAGGCTGGCGCGGGTACCGCTGCCCCCCCGAAGTTGACCCTCGTCTTTGTCCCGCGGCCCCCAAGGAGTTGACTGCGGTAAATAGGATGACCGTTCATCGGGTCCGAGGGGGAGTCGGGTCCAGGGGGAGGCGGCACCAGATGCTGGAGACCGTCGGGATCAAGCCGACCGAGGAGCGGGTGTACTGGGCGCTGCTGCGCCTGCCCGCCGCGTCCAGCGGCGAACTGGCCGCACGGCTGGACCTGCCGCCGGAGGAGAGCCGGAGCTGCCTGTCCGGGCTGGAGAGCAAGGGGCTGGTCAGCCGGGCGCCCGGCGACCCGCACCGGTTCCGGGCCGCGCCACCCGATCTCGCGTTCCGCCCGCTGCTGCACCGCCGGGCGCAGGAGCTGCGCAGCATGGAGGCGGCGGTGGGCCAGATGGCCGACGAGTACCGCAGCCGCGCGCACGCGGGTACGCCGGTCGAGGCGCTGACCGGGGCCGCGGTACCGCAGCGCTTCGCCCAGCTGTGGCGGGCCGCGACCGGCGAGGCGTGCGCGTTCGTACCCGCGCCCGCCGACGCCGAACTCGCCGACTGGCCGGCACCCCGCCCGGGGGTACGCAGCCGGGTGGTGTACCCGCGCGCCGCGCTGGACACCCCGGGCGACCCGTACCGGCTGGGCGAGTGCGTGCGCGGCGGGGCGCTGGCCCGGCTGGCCGCCCAGCCGCCGGTCACCATGCTGCTGGTGGACGGTGCCACCGGGATCGTGCGCACCGGCGGCCCCACCGCCGTGGTGGTACGCCGCGGTGCGCTGCTCGACGCGCTCACCGCGCTGTTCGAGGCGGTGTGGCAGCCTGCGGTGCCGCTGATCGGGTACTCGGGCGAGGTGCCCGCGTCGCGGCGGCGGGACGTGGCCTCGCCCGCCACCGAGGACCTGCGCCTGCTCTCGCTGCTGCTGGCCGGGCTCACCGACGACGCGATCGCCGGCAAGATGGGACTGTCCCGGCGTACCGTGCAGCGGCGGATCAGCGGGCTCATCGAGCTGGTCGGCGTGCGTACCCGGCTGCAGCTGATCTGGCAGTCGGCCCGGCGCGGCTGGATCTGAGCGGTGGGGCTCCCCGCCGTTGGGGAGCCCCACCCGCCCGCTACGGCGCTTTCTTCAGCGTGAAGCCGAGCGTCGTGGTCTTGCCCTTCGCGATCTTCACGGTCTTCACCTGCGGCTGGTACCCGTCCTTGGCGGCGATCACCTGCAGCGGGTTGTTCCGCACGTCCAGCCACAGCGCGTACTGGCCGTTCCGGTCGGTCTTGAGCGTGTAGCTGTTGGCCCAGGTGTCGATCTGTACCGTGGCACCGGCGATCGGCGTGCCGTCGGGCCCGGTGACCGTACCGGTGATCTTGCCCCACGTCTTCGGCGGCTGCACCACCATCGTCACGTCCACAGGGGACAGTGGGTACGGCGTGTTGGTGACGAACGCCAGCTGGGCGGTGTAGGTGCCCGGCTGGGTCACCTCGGCGGCGCTCGCGTCCAGGGTCACCGCCACCTTGGTGCTGGCGCCCGGTTGCAGGGTGACCGTCGTCGGGCTCTCCGACAGCCAGCCCACGTCCGGTACCGCACCGCACGCGGTCATCCCGGGCAGCACCTCGGCGCGCGCCAGTGGCGGCGCGGTCGAGCTGCCGCCGGGGTTGCCGCCGACCTTGTAGAAGCCGCACGTGCCCGCGCCCCGGTACGCCGCGTTGTTGGCGTTGGGCAGCGCCGCCCAGGCGTCCGTGGCCGGGTCGTACGCGTAGCCCTGGTTGGTCACCACGCTGCTGCCCAGGGCCGCGCCGCCGGAGATCAGCAGCTTGCCACCGGCCACCGTGTACGCCGAGCCCCACAGGTCCAGCGGCAGATCCGCCACCGGGGACCAGATGTTGGTCACCGGGTCGTAGCTGAACGCGTGCCGGCTGCCGGAGTTGCCCTCGTTCAGGCCACCCGCGCAGTAGATGCGGGTACCGATGGCGCCGCAGGACACCCACGAGGTGGCCTCCGGGTACGGTGCGAGCTGCGACCAGGTGCCCGCGGCGGGGTTGAACAGCATCACGTCGGTGGTACCGCAGGAGCTGGCGCAGCCACCCACGAGGTACAGCTTGCCGTTCAGGACGGCCGAACCCGCGCCCGCGTACGGCTTGGGGTCGGCCGGCCCGGTGCTCCACGTGTTGCTGGCCGGGGTGTAGATCTCCAGCTTCGGGTCGGGCGCGCCGGTGGCACCCCAGCCGCCGGCCACGTACAGCTTGCCGCCGATGAACCCGCCGGCCGGCTTCTCCCGCGTATCGGCCGCGCTGGCCAGCTTCGACCACGCGCCGCTCTCGGTGTCGTACGCGTACAGGTCGGACACGTCGCCGCTGCCGTTGAACCCGAACGCCGAGTACAGCCAACCGCTGTCCACCGCGGTCAGGTTGTCCTGAATGGACACCGGGTAGTCCGCGATGGTGGTCCACGGCGCGTCCGCCGGGGTGGCGTCCGCCGGTGCCGCGGTCCGGTTCGGGCTCGCCGCCCGGAGGCTGCGCATCGAGTGGCCGGAGTACTTGCCCGCCACCTGGTGCAGCGGCGCGCCGGTCCGGCTCAGCACCTGCGCCCCGCCGGACGACTCGGAGATGTCCAGCCGGGCCGGCGCGGTGCCGTTGTTGGTCACCGTCAACGTGGCCGTGGTGCTGCCGCCCCAGGCCAGCGTCTTGCTGATCGCCGCCGGACTCACCTTGATGCGCCCCGCGGTGAGCGCGAAGCTGGTCTTGGTGACGTCGTTGGCCACCACGGTCTTCGTCTTGGTGAGCGGGGTGTACCGCGCCTTGCTCGCGGTGAACGGGTGCGCCCCGGTCAGCGGCGAGAACATCGAGTAGAAGCCGTCGCCCAGGTTCGGGTCGTCCGGCGTGGCCGAGGTGGTCGCCGCGTCCGCCGGATTGTCCACACTGGACACCACGGCGCCGGTGACGCCGGCCTTGGTGTTCGCGTCGGTGACCTCGCCGGCCACCAGCCCGCCCGCGACCGGGTCGCAGGTGCGGCTGCCCATGAACACGTCGTCCAGCTCCCACCACCAGGCCCAGGTGCCGGTGTAGCGGAACCGCACCTGCACCGCCTTCTGCCCGGCCGCCTGCGCCAGCGGAATGTCCACATGGGCCGGTCCGCGCACGTTGTCATCGCTGTGGTGCCAGACGTTGGTCCACGTCGCGCCGCCGTTGACGCTCACCTCCACGTCGGCGGTGGAGTTCACGTAGCCGTGGTAGTCGGTGTTGAAGCTGAGATCCGGTGCGGCGACGCCGGTCAGGTCGAAGGCCGGCGAGGTGAGTGTCGTGTCCTCGGTGAGGTTCTGTCCAATGTAGTCACTGTCGATGATGGCGAACCCGCCGCTGCCGCCGGTCAGGTTGCCGCGCGGCTTCGGGTCGTTGAAGACCCAGCCGCCGTTGGCGTTGGCGTTGCTGACCGACCATCCGGCCGGCGCGCTGGCGCTGTCGAAGGACTCCGTGGTACCGGCGAAGTGCAGCTGGTACCCGCGCGCGTCGCAGGCCACCGTGTCCACCGGTACCGCGAGGTTGCGGGTGACGTCGCCGGTGCCCACCGGTACCGCCACGCTCAGCGCCTGGTACCCGGCGTAGTTCGCGGCCACGTGCAGCTGGTACGTGCTGCCCTGGGGGAGCTGCAGCCGGTACCGCCCGGTGTACGGGTCGGTGAAGACCGGCCCGCCCGGCACCCCGTCCACGGTGATCGCGGCGTACAGCGGCCAGCCGTGCCCGGAGCCGTCGGTGATCCGCCCGCTGACCGTGGCCGACGGTACCGGCGCCAGCGCGAAGTTCTGCGTGACCGTGGCGCCGTCGGCGACCGAGACGGTCGCGGTACCGGTGCGGAAGCCGAAGGCGGAGGCGCTCACGTCGTGGCCGCCGGCCGGTACCCCGAGGTCGTAGTGGCCCTGCGCGTCGGTCAGCTCGGTGCTGTCCCCGGCACTCACCCGGGCACCCGCGATCGGCGCGCCGGTGCCGCTGTTGGTGACCGTACCGGCGATGTCGCCGTGCGGCCCCGCGGCGAAGGCCACCAGCCCGTCGGGCGTACCCAGTCCGGTGGGCCCGTCGTAGCCGGTACCCGCGGTGCAGAAGTACGCGGTCGAGCAGCTGCCGTTGCTGCCCTGGGTCACGTCGTTGAGCGCCCCGGGGTGCGCGTACGGGTACGAGTTCGGGTAGGTGCCCGAGGCCGGCGTACCGGCGGAGGCGAACACGCCGGTCACGATCGGCGCCGACGCGCTGGTGCCGCCGTACACACTCCAGCCGGAGCCGCCGAAGCTGTCGTACACGGACACGCCGGTCGCCGGGTCGGCCACCGCGGACACGTCCGCCACCATCCGCTTGTCGCAGCCGGTGTCGGTCTGGAACCGCGGCTTCGCCTCGACCGTCGAGCAGCCGCTGCCCGGCCCGCCGAAGCTGTTGCTCCACACCGATTCGTGGAATCCGCGCGTGCTGGAGTCGCGGACCAGGCTGGTACCGCCGACCGAGGTGACGTACGTGGACGACGCCGGGTACGACACGCCGAAGTTGTTGTCACCGGTGCTGGCCACCACGGCCACACCCGGGTGGTTGTAGTGCGGGTCCAGGTCGGTCGGGAACGAGGGGTCCTCGCCGCTGCCCGGCGCCGACGTGTACGACGAGCCGTAGCTGTTGGACACGAACTTCGCGCCCAGCGCCACCGCCGTGTCCTCCGCGGCGGCCAGGTCCGTGAACAGCGGCGTGTCCGCCTCCACCAGCAGCAGGTGGGCCTGGGGCGCGATGGCGGAGACCATGTCCAGGTCGAGGGAGATCTCTGAGCCCCAGCCGGTGTCGGGCGCCGGGTAGCTGGTACCGCCGCGCTGGTCCACCTTGCGGAGGCAGCCGTTGGCCGTGCTGCACTCGGGCAGCCCGAACTGCTGCCGGTACACGGCCAGGTCGGCCTCGGCGCGCGGATTGTCGAACGCGTCCACGATGGCGACGGTCTGCCCGGTGCCCCCGCCGGCCGGCAACTGGTACGCGGCGCGCAGGTCATCCGGCCCGAATCCCGGTACCGTCACCGCCGGCCGCACGCCCCGGCCCGCGTTCACGTCGGCGCGGCGCAGCCCGAAGCAGGCCGCCTCGCCCTTCTTGGGGGTACCGCACAGCGCCACGACATCGGACTTGACCGGCTTGGCCTGCCCGGGGGTAGCGGCGTATGCGGGTGCGGTCAGCCCGAAGAGCACCGCGCTGAGTGCTGCCGCGCCGGTGAACAGCCGCCGGGCCGCTCGCGAGGTCGGTGGAAAACTGCGCTTCCGGGGTTGGTGCATCAAGGTCCTCCAGCCCATCTGCACGGGTCAGCGCCGCCCGGCAGAACGACCGCAGGCGCGCCAACAGCGGAACGGCACGCCCCGCTGAACCGAACATGGGAAGTCCGGTGCGGGCGTGTCAACGAAGATCGCTGGCGAGATTACGCCATGACGCAATCGCGCCAAACACCGCAACCAGCCGCACCCCCCATCTCCACCCATCCGAGTTACCACCCCACCCCCCCAATGTCCACAATGGACAATTATGGATCTTGGCGGGAAATTTCACCTGGAGGTGGAAAACTGCGCCAAGGTCTACTCGCCCGCCCAGCCCGCGGCCCGCAGGGCGGCGCGGACCTGGGCGACGACGTCCGCGGGGCGGTCGCGGATCACCCAGGCGGGGAAGCGGAGAACCCGGTCGCCCGCGATCCAGAGGTTGTTCTGCCGCTCCATGTCCTGCCAGTAAGTACCCGCCGCGAGGTGCTGACCGCCGTCGATCTCGATGTGTATGCGCCACCGCTCGTAGTACCCGTCGAGGTAGCGCGTGCCGCCCGCCGCGTCCCGGCGGCGGACCTGGAGCACGGGCCGCGGCAG
>DATEJJ010000698.1:0-5934 GCA_035278125.1 Rugosimonospora sp. | reverse complement strand
AGCGGCTCGCCCGGCGCCGCCGCGGCCGGCAGCGGCGGGATCTCCCGGTTCACGCCCAGCCGCTCGGTGAGCCGGCGCCGCGCGGTGACCAGCACGTGCAGGCCGGGGTACGTGCCGAGCAGCTCCCTGGTCACCGCGGTCGCCGCGGCGGGTACGTGCTCCGCGTTGTCCAGCACCAGCAACAGGTGCAGGTCGTCCTCGCCGCCGGCCGCCGCATCGGTGGCACCGGGCACCCGCCCGCACCGCAGCTGCCGCCGCACGCGCTGCAGCACCGCCGGGTAGCTGTCCGGGGAGCGGCACTCCGGCGCGAGGTCGCCAAGCTCCACGACCGCGACGCCGTCCCGGAAGTACGGCCCGATCTCGGCCGCCACGCTCAACGCCAGCCGGGTCTTGCCGATCCCGCCCGGCCCGAGGAAGGTGGTCCACCGGTTGGCCCGGACCGTGTGCGCGAACTCCGCGTGGCGGGCCCGGTCGCCGACGACCGGGGGCGCGGACGGCTGCGGGCCCCGCCACGGCGCCCGGTCGGGGAACTCGGTGGCCTGGTGGTAGGTGCGCTCCTCCTCGACCGCCACGCCCAGCGCGTGCGCCAGCAGGTCGACCGAGGACCGGCGCGGGTTCTGCACCACGCCCAGCTCCAGGTTCCGGATGGTACGCACGCTCAGGCCGGACTGCTCGGCGAGCTTCTCCTGGGTCCAGCCGCGCCGCTCCCGCAGCACCGCGATCTGGGCGGAGTTCCACGCGTACCGGCCACCCGGCAGCGCCGGCGGCGAGTACCTGTCGTTGCCGTTCACCGGTACCCCCTCGACTGGAGTTCGTACAGTTCCGCGTACATCCCGCGCCGGGCCATCAGGTCCTCGTGGCTGCCGGACTCCCGGACCCGCCCGCCATCGAGCACGACGATGAGGTCCGCCATGCCGACCGTGGAGAACCGGTGTGACACCAGCAGGGTGACCGTGCTGCGTTCCCTGGCCGCACGCGCCGCGCCGGCGAACCGCTCGAACAGCGCGTGCTCGGTGTGCGCGTCCAGCGCCGCGGTGGGCTCGTCGAAGACGGCGAGCAGCGGGGCGGTACGCATCAGCCCGCGCGCCAGCGCCAGCTTCTGCCACTGCCCCCCGGACAGCTCGACGCCGTCAGGCCAGCGGGTACCCAGCTGGGTCTCCAGGTCGTGCGGCAGGTCCGCGACGAGCGTACGGGCGCCGGCCCGGTCGAGCGCCGCACCGACCGCGCGCCGGTCGTCGATGCGCGGCAGGTCGCCGACGCCGACCGACTCGCGCACCAGGAACTCCAGGCGCCCGAAGTCCTGGAACGCCGCGGCGCCGCTGGCGAGCCAGTCATCGGGATCGAAGCCGGCCAGGTCGGTGCCGTCCAGCAGGATCTGGCCCGAGTCCGGGGCGTAGAACCCGCAGAGCAGCTTGACCAGCGTCGTCTTGCCGGCACCGTTGTCGCCCACCAGCGCGACGACCGCGCCCGCCGGCAGCACCAGAGAGACGCCGTTGAGCGCGCCCCGCTCGCGGTCCTTGCCCGGGTACGCGAACCGCACGTCCCGCAACTCGATCCCGTGCCGCAGGGTGGCCGGCACCGGGGTGGCCCGGACCACGGTGGCGCGGGTACCGGCCGCGTAGTCCTTGAGCCACAGGAACCGCTGCCCCACCTTGAGGACGAACAGGAACAGCGTCCCGTACATCACCGCGGTCCCGACCGTCGCGGTCAGCTGCGCGGCGAGACCGACCACGAGCACCACGTCGCCCGCCGTGGCGTGGTGGTGCACGGCCAGCAGCAGCACCAGCGCGATCGCGCCCACGTACCCCAGCGCGCTGACCACCCCGTCGATCGCCTGCAGGCCGGCGCCCTTCCAGCTGGCCCGGTTCCGGTCGCGCAGCACCCGGTCGGAGACCCGGTGGTGCCGCTCGCGCAGCAACTCCGTCAACCCGTAGATGCGCAGCTCGCCGGCTGCCGTGGTGGAGGTACCCAGCTCGAACAGGTGCCGGCGCAACCGTTCCGGTTCGCTGGTGGCCTCCTGGGCCGCCACCGCCACGTCACGGCTGCGCCGGCCCAACCCGAACGACAGCACGGCGAGCACCGGTAACAGGAGCAGGAGCGGGTGCACCTCGGCGAGCAGGACAGCGGTCAGGGCCAGGTTCACGCCGACCCGCAGTACGCCCGCGGTCGCGTTCACCATCGCCGGCAGCCGGAACTGCTCCTCGCGGATGCGCTGCACCTGGTCCAGGTACTCGGGGTGCTCGTAGTGGGCGAGCCCGCGGGCACCGCCGATCAGCCGCATGAGCCGGCGGGTGGCGAGCGCACCGGCCCGCTCCTGCACCGTGAACAGGAAGTGCACGTAGTAGAACACCGACGTCAGTGCGGCGCAGACGGCCAGCGCCAGCCAGCCGGCGGTCAGCAGGCCGCGGCGCAGGTCACCGGCGATCGCCGCGTTCACGATCAGCTTCGCGCCCAGCGCCCCCACCGGTACCGACGCCTCGAAGACGAGACCGGTGAGCAGTTGCCCGGCTGCGTGCCACGGCGCGGCCCGGAACCCGATACCCATCAGCTCCCGGTACGCCCGCAACGCCTTACGCATTACCCGCCTCCACATCGACACGCACCGGGGACAGCGCCACCGGTTCCCGGGCGGCGGGCGGCTCGACGAAGCGCGCGGCCTGCAGCTCGAACATCTCGGCGTACCGTCCCCGCCGGGCGATCAGCGCGTCGTGGCTGCCGTCCTCGACGACCGCTCCCTGGTCGAGCACGACGATCCGCTCCGCCCGCCGTACCGTGGAGAAGCGGTGCGAGATGAGGATCGTGGTCAGCCCGGCGGTCAGTTCCAGGAAGCGGTCGTACATCTCGGCCTCCGCGCGTACGTCCAGGGCGGCGGTCGGCTCGTCCAGGATCAGTACCCGCGCGCCGGCGTCCACCGCGAACAGCGCCCGAGCCAGCGCGATGCGCTGCCACTGCCCGCCGGACAGGTCCACGCCGCCGGTGTACTCCGGCGACAGCACCGTCTCCCAGCCGTCCGGCAGCTCCTCGATCAGCGGTAAGGCACCCGCGCGTTCGGCGGCGGCCCGCAGCAGGTCACGGTCCGCGGCGTAGCGCGGAGCACCCATGCCGATGTTCTCCGCGACGGACAGGTGGTACTTCGCGAAGTCCTGGAACAGCACCGCGATGCGCCCGCGCCACGCCACCGGATCCACTTCGGACAGAGCCCGACCGTCCACAGTGACCAGTCCCGCGGTGGGCGGGTAGAGCCCGCACAGGATCTTCACCAGCGAGCTTTTGCCCGCCCCGTTGTCCCCCACGATCGCCAGCGAATGGCCGGCCTCGATGGTCAGGTCCACCCCGCACAGCGCGTCCCGGTCGGTACCCGGATAGCGCAGCCGCACCCCGCGAAGCTCGACGCGCTCCGCCGGGAAGACCTCCGGCAGCCGCGCCGGGCGGCCCGCGGCGGCGGGTGCGGTGCCGGCGCGGGTACCCAGGTCGACCACCGCCGGCACCGAAGCCGCCGCGAACGAGAGGTGCGCGTTGCCGTCGTCGAAAGCGGTGTAGTTGTTGGCCAGTCCCAGCGCCTGGATGTACGCGGCCAGCCCGGCCAGCCCGAGGTCGTGCCGGACCGCGGCCCACACCAGCGTGGCGTAGGACAGCAGGTTGACGCCCGCGATGGCGCCGGTGGCACCCAGCACCACCCGCGCGCGGGGCCGCCGCTCCCGCCAGACCGGCTCCATCGCCGCCCGCCACACGGTCGTGAACCGGACGACGAGCCAGTCGAGCAGGCCCCAGACGCGGATCTCCTTGGCGGCCGGGCCGGTGATGGCCAGATCCCGCAGGTACTCGGCGCGTTGCAGGGCGCTGCTCTGGCCGAAACCGACCTGGCCCACCCGGAAGTACTCGCGCTGCATGAAATACACCACGACGGGCCAGGCGACCAACCAGACCAGGCCGAGCCACCAGCCGAAGGCCAGCAGCACCGCCGCCGCCCCGAGCGCGCGCAGCCACGCCGGTACCACCGTCACCAGCGCCTCCACCGCGAGGCTGGGCCGGTCGTTGTCGGCCAGCCCGAGCCCGCGCACCACGCGCAGGCCGGCCAGCACCTCGGGATCGGTGAGGTGCGCCAGGCCCGGCGGCCGGCCCACCGCCGCCATCACCCGTTCCTGGAGGTACCGGTCGACTTCGCGCCCCATCGTCTCGCCCAGCGTCCGCACCACCGGCGACAGGACCTGCTGGGCCAGCACCAGCACACCCACCAATGCCAACCAGGTGAACAGGTGCCGGCCGGCGCCCGACGACATGCCGGCGCGAAGCGTGCCGGGTACCGCCCCGATGACCATTCCGGTCGCGACCGCGACCGCGATGGGCAGCAGCGAGGTCAGCACGGCCGCGGCCGCAACGGCCGCCGCCTTCGCGCGGCTCACCGCGGGCAACAGCCGCACCAGAGCGAACAGTCCGGCCAGGGTGGGTGGTAGGCGCCACTTCCCGCTCAGTTCGCGCAGCATGGTTCCCCTTGACGTAGAGACGGTTCGTGCGTTGTCAGCACGGTGCCCGGGTCAACCAGAAGCGTTGCGCCGCGCGCCGCCAGCGTGCCGGACGGCGCCCCCGCAGCCGCCCGGAAGACGGTCGCCCGCCGCGTTTGCGTTGTGGTTGCGTTCCAGTTGCCGCCACCGGGTGGCGCTCCGGCGGCAGCATGCGAGCTGCGGCGCAACCGCCGCGCAACCAAGACACAAACACCGGGGCGGAGGCTCCGGTCCTCCTACAGACCGAGTCACCCGGCGCCCATGCGTCGCGGGTACCCGTCATCACCACCACGCCCGGCGTCGGCTACCGTATCGCACCCACCGAAAGCGCGACATAAACCGCTTCGGGCGTGGGGTGGTCGTCAGACATGATGGGCCCATGTGGACGCGGGGGCCGGGTCGGTACCTGGGGTGGTTGGCATGGCGGCAGAAGCGACGTATCGCCTTCGGTGGGTTGTGGAGTTCGTTGTGGATGATCAGCTTGGCCGTCACGCCGTACCTGGTCTCGCAGGCCATTGACCGCGGCCTACGCCCGCGCCAGGCCGGCCCCCTGATCGCCTGGGCGGGCGCCATCTTCGTCGTGGGTTTGGCCAACGCCGGGCTCGGCATCCTCCGGCACCGGACCATGACCAAGATCCGGCTGGACGGCGCGTTGCGGACGGCGGACGCGGTGATGGGCCACGCGGTCGCGTTGGGTGCCGGGCTGCCCCGCCGGATCACCGCGGGCGAGGTGGTCACCATCGGCGTCGGGGACGTGTGGCTGGTCGCGCGGGCGCTGACCGTGACCGGGCCCGGCGTGGGCTCGGTCGTCGCGTACGCCGTGGTCCTGACCCTGCTGGTGGGGGTATCCGGGCTGATCGCACTCGTGGTGGCGGTCGGGGTCGCCGCTCTCGGGGTGATGGTGGGGCCGCTCCTGAACCGGCTGAACGCCGCCGGCGGCGCGTACCGGGAACGGCAGGGTCGCCTGGCCGCCCGGCTGGTTGATGTGCTGGGCGGGCTGCGTATCCTCAACGGCCTCGGCGGCAAGGAGGCCCACCTGCGCCGGTTCACCGCCGAGTCGGACGCGGTCCGGGCCGAGGGCTACCGGGTCGGTGGAGTGCTGAGCTGGATCACGGCGCTGGGCGACGGGCTGCCGACGATCTTCCTCGCGGTGGTTACCTGGTTGGCGGCGCGGCTGACGGTCCGCGGTGAGCTGACCGTCGGTGAACTGGTCGCGGTGTACGGGTACGTCGCGGTCCTGGTGGTACCCACCTGGATGCTCATCTACAGCGCCGGGGACGTCAGTCGCGGGGTGGTCGCCGCCCGGCGGATCATCACATTCCTGCGGTTGCCGATCGAGGAACCGGGCGACGGCGCGGCCCCGGACGGCCCGGCGGTCCTGCGCGACCCGCGGTCCGGCGTGGTCGCCGAGCCGGGACGGCTGACCGCACTG
>DATEJJ010000697.1:0-4890 GCA_035278125.1 Rugosimonospora sp. | reverse complement strand
GGGCCAGCGCGAAGCCGGGCACGCCGGCCAGCATCGCCAGCCCCCCGCCGGCGAAGACCGGGCCGCGGAACGCCTGCCCGATGCGCCGCAGCAGCGTGCTGCGCCCCGCCCCGGGACCCCCGACCAGTACCACCAGGCCGGGACCGGACAGCTGAGCCACGACTTGCTCCAGCACGGTGCTGGCTCCTCCCCCGGGCAGACGGTAGGTGTGCTCCCCCAGCTGGCACGAACATGGGATCCTGCGCCCGCAGGATATTCGTAGTGTGAAGCCCGCACCGGATGGCACGAGCCCCTGGACATTCGGAAGGGACCATTATGAGCGAGTTCGACCCCGCCGACCCCGGCCATGACGGCGGCGACTACGGCACCGACGGCACGCCGCCCGGATCGGACACCATCACCGCCGACTACGGCACCGGCAGCGAGACCCTGGTCGACACCGACCACGACCACTACGCCGACGCGGCCCTGGTGGACAGCGACGGCGACGGGCACCTCGACGCGGTGTACACGCACGAGTTCGGTTCCGGTCACGAGCTGGACACGGTCGGTGTGGACACCAACCACGACGGCGTGGTGGACGAGACGGCCTCGGACACCAACCACGACGGGCGCATCGACCTGGTCGAACTGGACCGCAACCATGACGGCGGCGTCGACGAGGTCATCGCCGACACCGACTTCGACGGGCGGCCCGACCACATCGAACTGGACACGAACGGCGACGGCCACCCGGACACCGAGATCGTGGACACCGACGGCGACGGTACCTTCGACACTGTCCACTACGACGACCCGGCGCACAGCCCGCTGGCCGGTGCCACCGGCGCCAGCCCCTACGCGACCAGCTGAACCCGGGAGGACGAGAGGCGACTGGATGGCTCCCGGACCGCTGAGCGCGCGCGTGGCCGAACTCTGCCAGGAGGTCGGCGCCCGCGTGGGCGGCGCCACCCAGGCGCAGGTGGTCGACGTGCGGCGCCGGCTGTCCGAGCCGCTGCGCATCGCCATCGCCGGTCGCCTCAAAGCGGGCAAGTCCACCCTGGTCAACGCGCTGATCGGGCGGCGGGTGGCGCCGACCGAGGTGGGCGAGTGCACCCGGATCGTGACCCAGTTCCGGTACGGCACCGCCGACCGGGTCGACGTGGTCCGCCGCGACGGCAGCCGGATCAGCCTGCCGCTGGACGAGTCCGGGATGATCCCGCAGCGGCTGGGCGTGCCGCGCAGCGAGATCGGGTACGTGGACGTGGCGCTGACCAGCGACCACCTGCGCGACCTGATGGTGGTGGACACCCCGGGCCTGTCGTCGGCCAACACGGCGGTCAGCGCGGGCGCCCGCCGGTTCCTGTTCAACGAGGCACCCATCGACGAGGACATCGACGAGGACTCGGTGGGTGCGCTGTCCGGCGCGGAGGCCATCATCTACGTGTTCACCCAGTCGGTACGCGCCGACGACGTGGCCGCGCTGGAGGCGTTCCGGTCCATCTCCGCCCGGCTGTCCAGCAACCCGATCAACTCGCTGGGCCTGTTCAACAAGGTGGACAAGCTGGCCGGCGGCAGCGCCGACCCGTGGCCGGTGGCCGGCCCGCTCGCGGCCGACCAGGCCGCCGTCATGCGGCGCGTGGTCTCCGACGTGGTACCCGTGGTGGGGCTGCTCGCCGAGACGACCGAGGCGGGACGGCTGACCGCGGCGGACTGCGAGGCGCTGCGCGCCCTGGCGGCGCTGCCGGCCGGGGAGCGTACCGTGCTGCTCGCCTCGGTGGACCTGTTCACCTCCCGCGAGTGCCCGGTACCCCGGGAGAACCGGGAGCGGCTGCTGCGCCTGCTCGACCTGTACGGCATCGGGTACGCCACCGCGCACCTCGTGGGCAACCCGCGGCTGGCCACCGGCGAACTGATCCGGATGCTGCACCAGGTGTCCGGCTTCCCCCGGCTGCGGTACGCGCTGGACCACGTGTTCCGCTGGCGCAGCGACGCCATCAAGGCCGGCTGGGCCCTGTCCACCCTGGAGAAGATCGCCAGCCACGCACCCCACGCGGCCGACCGGGAACTGTTGCGCGACGGGGTGGAGCGGGTCCTGCAGCAGCCCGACGCGCACCGGCTGCGGCTGCTGGAGGTAGCCCAGTTGGTCAGCGCCGGCGCGGTCGACCTGCCCGACCGGATGGAGGGCGAGCTGACCCGGCTGGCCCTGTCCAACGACCCCCGGTTCATCCTGGAGCTGCCCGACGCCCCCGCCGAACTGCTCAACCGGGCGGCGCTGGAGGCGGCCAACCGGTGGCGGGCGTTCGCCGTCGCCGGGGCCAGCCCGGCCCAGTCCCGGGTGGCGCTGGTCGCCCACCGCGGCTTCTTCCTGCTCTCCCAGCGCGTCCGCGGCCAGGTGAGGAGTTGACATGCCCGGCACCGACACCACGGCCCGCGACACGGCCGCCCTCAAGCTGATCCGCCAGGCGGTCGACGGGGCGCTGGCCTTCGTCCGCACCGCCGACCCGGACGCCGCCGCCGACGTCGAGGCGCTGCGCCGGCGGGAGGTGACCCGGCCCGCGTTCGCCGTCGTCGGTGAGACCAAGCGCGGCAAGAGCTCGCTGGTCAACGCGCTGATCGGGGTACCCGGACTGTCTCCTGTGGACGCCGCCGTGGCCACCGCCGCGTACCTGGAGTTCAGCCACGCCACCACGCACGCGGCCCGGGCCTGGATACCGGGGCGGGAGGACGCGGTACCGCTGCGCCTGGCCGACCTGCGCGACTGGGGCACCCTGCTGGGCCAGCTGCCCGACGGGGTACGCCCGCCCCGGCGCATCGAGGTCACCCACTCCGCCCCGCTGCTGCGGTACCTGACGCTGGTGGACACGCCCGGCGTCGGCGGCCTGGACTCGCTGCACGTGGAGATCGCCCTGGACGCGGTGGCCCGGGCCACCGCCCTGCTGTTCGTGGTGGACGCCTCGTCCCCGTTCTCCCAGCCGGAGCTGAACTTCCTCATCGAGGCCAGCAAGCGGGTCAACTTCGTGGTCTTCGCCCTGTCCAAAGTGGACGCCTACCCGGGCTGGCGCACCATCCTGGCGGACAACCGGGCGCAGTTGCAGGCGCACGCCCCCCGCTTCGCCAGCGCCCCCTGGTACCCGGTCTCCGCCCGGCTGGCCGAGCTGGCGCTCACCATGCCGGAGGCGTCCGCGGAGCTGGTCGCCGAGTCGCGTATCGGGGAGCTGCAGCACGCGCTGATCGACCTGGCCGGGCGCGGCCACGTGCTGGCCCAGGCCAACGTGCTGCGGGCGCTGCGCAGCGAGGTCATCCGGATGGACCAGGAGATCGGCGACCGGCTGGCCGCCACCGACCCGGACCCGGCCGAGGCGCAGCGCGCCAAGCAGGAGCGCTCCGCGCTGGCCGCGCGCAAGCGCACCGAGTCCCGGCAGTGGTCCCTGGCCCTGTCCACCGAGACCCAGCGGGCCCGGGTGGAGGCCACCACCCGGCTGCGGATGTACGTCACGCAGCTGCAGGAGGACTTCCTCAACCGCATCGACAAGTCCGGCTCCGGCGACCTGAAGTCCCTGCCGGAGGACGTGGACCGGGCCCTGGCCGCGCTGTCGGTACGGCTGTCCCAGGATCTGGAGTGGCGCTTCCGGCAGGTCGGCGAGCGTACCCTCGCCCAGGTTTTCAGCCCGCAGGAGCTGCAGCACGTGCTGCGCGGCCTCAACGCCCGGCTGCGCCACGCCCTGTCCGCCAAGCCGCGCCGCGACGGCGGCAGCGGCGACAACGCCATCGTGGTGATGTCCTCGGCCAGCATGGCGGTGATGGCCGGCCGGTACACCACCATGGGCGCCGGCGCGCTGGGCCTGGCCGGGGTGGCCGGCGCCGGGCTGGTGCTGCCGGTGGTCGGCATCGGGCTGGGCCTGGCCGCCGGCGCGTTCATGGTGTGGAAGCGCCGGTCGCTGACCGACAAGCAGCAGCAGCGCACCTGGCTGCGGGAGGTGCTCGGCGAGGCGCGGGCCGCGCTCACCGACGAGATCATGCACCGCTTCACCGACCTGCAGTACGCGCTGACCCTCGCCCTCGACGACGCGATCGAGCGGCGCCTGCAGCAGCTGGACGCGCACATCGCCGACATCGACCGGGCCATGGCCGAGGACAAGGCCAGCCGGGCCAAGCGGCGCGCCGCCCTGCAGGCCGACCGGGAGGCGCTGCGCGGCCGGGTCCGGCAGGTCGACGAGGTACTGGTGAAGATCCGGCAGCTGGCGCCGGCCGCACCCACGGACACCCAGGGGTAGCCATGGACCATCACGACGACTGGGGGCACTGGGGCGAGGAGCACGGCGACGACCACGCCGGCCTGGGTGACGCCGACACCGCCGACCTCGGCGGCGACGAAACCCTGCACGACCTGGGCCACCACGACGGCCTGGACGACCCGCCGCCGCCCGAGGATCTCGGCCACGACGACACCTCCGGGTACGCGCACGACGCGCCCGGCCCGGACCTGGTCCACGAGGGCGGCGACGGGTACGGCGACGAACCGTGGCCCGCGCACGACGAGACGCCGGTACACGACCCGCTGCCCGGCGAGGAGCCGTTCACCGACCCGGACCTGGCCGGGCACGAGCCCACCGGGTACGAGCCGGACTTCCCGCCGCCGCTGGAGCTGGAGCACCCGCCGGAGCCGGTCGACGGGTACCCGTGGAGCGACCCGGCCAGCCTCGGCCACGCCCCCGCCACCGGCCCGGACCCGTACGGGGTGACCGGCGCGGCGCACCCGGACGAGCTGGCCGCGTACGCGGGGCTCGCCCCGTCCGGCGGCGACGGGTGGGCGGCGCTGCTCGGCTCCGACGACCCCGCCACCAGCACCCTGGCCCGCTGGTGGGGCCCGCCCGGCTGACCCGGCTCAGCTGCTGGTCGCCACCACGA
>DATEJJ010000696.1:0-4861 GCA_035278125.1 Rugosimonospora sp. | reverse complement strand
GATCTGCTCGCCCCGATCGCCGGGCTGCCCGGTGCCCGGCTGATCGTGGTGGGTGGTGGCCCGGCCGAGCCGGCGCTGCGCCGCGCCCTGCCGGGTGCCGTGTTCCTCGGCATGCGCCACGGCGCGCAGCTGGCCAGGATCTACGCCAGCCTGGACGTGTTCGTCCACAGTGGACCGTTCGAGACGTTCGGGCAGACCATCCAGGAGGCGGCCGCGAGCGGGCTGCCGGTCATCGCGCCGAACACCGGCGGTCCGGTGGACCTGGTCGAGGACGGCGTCACCGGGTACCTGGTGCCGCCGTTGCAGGCCGAGGCGCTGGCGCAGGCCGCGGCGGTGCTGGTGAACGACCCGCAGCTGCGTGCGCGGATGGGCGCCGCGGGCCGGCAGGCGGTACTGGGCCGCAGCTGGAGCGCGGTGTGCGACGAGTTGATCGGGCATTACGAGGCCGTGCTCGGCTCGCCGTGGCGCGCCCTCACCCCGGCGGCCGCATGACGACGGGTTAGATTGGCGGCATGGCCCGACCCGATGGACGTACCCCGGACGAACTGCGCCCGGTAACCCTGACCCGCAACTGGAGCATCCATCCGGAGGGCTCCGTGCTGGTCGAGTTCGGCAACACGAGGGTGCTGTGCACCGCCAGCGTGACCGAGGGCGTGCCGCGCTGGCGCAAGGGCTCCGGGCTGGGCTGGGTGACCGCCGAGTACTCGATGCTGCCGCGCGCCACCACCACCCGCAACGACCGGGAGAGCGTGAAGGGGCGCATCGGCGGGCGTACCCACGAGATCTCCCGGCTGATCGGCCGCAGCCTGCGCGCCTGCCTGGACCTGGCCGCGCTGGGCGAGAACTCGGTGGTACTCGACTGCGACGTGCTCCAGGCCGACGGGGGTACCCGCACCGCCGCGATCACGGGCGGGTACGTGGCACTCGCCGACGCGGTCCGCTGGCTGGCCAAGCAGCACGCGCTCGCCGGGCGCCCGGAGGAGGTGCTGCACCGGTCGATCGCCGCGGTCAGCGTCGGCGTCATCGGCGGCCAGCCGCGGCTGGACCTGTGCTACGAGGAGGACGTGGTGGCCGAGGTGGACATGAACATCGTGTGCACCGGCGCCGGCGACTTCGTGGAGGTACAGGGCACCGGCGAGGGTGCCGTGTTCAACCGCGCGGAGCTGGACGGGCTGCTCGACCTCGGGGTGGCCGGCTGCGCGCGGCTGGCCGAGTTGCAGCGGGCGGCGCTGGCCTCGTGAAGATCCTGCTCGCCACCCGCAACCAGAAGAAGCTGGTCGAGCTGGCCCGCATTCTGGACGGGGTGACCGTGGTCAGCCTCGCCGACGTGCCGGCGTACCAGGAGGTGCCGGAGACCGGGCGCACCTTCGCGGACAACGCGCTGCTCAAGGCGCGCGAGGGGGTACGCCACACCGGGCTGCCCACGGTCGCCGACGACTCCGGGCTCGCGGTGGACGCGCTGAACGGCATGCCGGGCGTGTTCAGCGCGCGCTGGGCCGGGCGGCACGGCGACGACCGGGCCAACCTGGAGCTGGTACTCGCGCAGATCGCCGACCTGCCGGACAGTGAGCGCGCGGCCGCGTTCGTATGCGCCGCGGCGCTGGTACACCCGGACGGGCGGGAGTTCGTGGTATCCGGGGAGATGCGCGGCCACCTGGTCCGCGAGCCGCGCGGGCACGGCGGGTTCGGGTACGACCCGATCTTCGTGGCGGACGGCGGTACGCGTACCAACGCCGAGCTGCCGGCCGCCGAGAAGGACGCGATCAGCCACCGCGGCAAGGCGCTGCGCGGGCTGGCACAGGTCATCGCGGAGCAGGTCGTCGCGCACTGAGCGGTGACGGTCAGCGTCCGGACGTTCAGCCCAGCGGGCCCACGGCGGCTTCGATCTCCGCGCGCAGCGACCGGCCGGCGACCAGTTCCCGGCACGCCTCCAGCACCGGTGCCAGGTACACGTCCGGGCCGGGCTCGCCGGCCACCGCCGACACCGCGGCGACGGCGGCCCGCCCGGCCGGCGACGGCGCCAGCGGCCTGCGCAGTTGCAGCCCCCGTACCGCCGCGAGCAGCTCCACGCCGAGCAGCGCGGCCAGGTTGTCCAGCACGGTACGCAGCTTCCGCCCGGCCGCCCAGCCCATGCTGACGTGGTCCTCCTGCATGCCGCTGGTGGGCAGCGAGTCCACGCTGGCCGGGTTGGCCAGGCGCCGGTTCTCCGCGACGATCCCGGCCGCGGTGTACTGCGCGATCATCAGGCCGGAGTTGACGCCCGGGTCGGGGCTCAGGAACGCGGGCAGGTCCCGGGAGCGGCACACGTCGAGCAGCCGGTCCACCCGGCGCTCCGAGATCGCACCCACCTCGGCGGCCGCGATCGCCAGGAAGTCGGCGGCGAAGCCGAGCGGGGCGCCGTGGAAGTTGCCGGTCGACTCCACCCGCCCGTCCGGCAGCACCACCGGATTGTCCACGATGGACACCAGCTCGCGGGCCGCCACCGAGTCCACGAACCCGAGCGTATCCCGGGCCGCGCCGGCCACCTGCGGGGCACAGCGCATCGAGTACGCGTCCTGCACCGCGTGTACCAGGTCGTCCCGGTGACTGTCCATGATGGACGAACCGGCGAGCAGCCGGTGGATGTTGGCGGCCGAGACGGCCTGCCCGGGGTGCGGCCGGATCGCGTGCAGCTCCGGGCGGAACGGGCGGTCGCTGCCCAGCATCGCCTCGATGGCCAGCGCCGCCGTCACGTCCGCCATGGTGAACAGGTGCGCCGCGTCGGCGGCGGCGAGCAGCAGCATGCCCAGCATGCCGTCGGTACCGTTGACCAGGGCCAGCCCCTCCTTGGCGGAGAGCGTGACCGGGTGCAGGCCGGCGGCGGCCAGGGCGTCGGGCGCGGGTACCCGGGCACCGTCCTTGGCCCGTACCCAGCCCTCGCCGAGCAGCACCAGCGCGCAGTGCGCCAGCGGGGCCAGGTCACCGGAGGCGCCGAGCGAGCCGTGCTCGGGTACCCACGGCGTGATGTCGTGGTTGAGCAGGTCCACCATCCCCTGCGCGACCAGCGGGCGTACCCCGGACTGGCCGAGCGCGAGCGACCGTACCCGCAGCAGCATCATCGCCCGCACCACCTCGCGCGGTACCGGCTCGCCGATGCCGGCCGCGTGCGAACGGATCAGCGCGTGCTGGAGTTCGACCCGGCGCTCGGGTGAGATGAACGTGTTGGCCAGCGCGCCGAAGCCGGTCGTCACGCCGTACACGGGCCGGCCGTCGCGCCCGATCGCGTCCACGATCTCCCGGCTGCGGGCCATGCTCGCCAGCGCGTCCGGTGCCAGCTCCACCCGCGCGTCCGCGCGGGCCACGGCCAGCACGTCGGCCGGCCGCACGCCGCGGGACGTCACGCTCACGGTTGTCGTCATATCGGTTCCCCATCGCGCAGTACGGTTCGGATCAGTGGCACCCCCGGCCGGTAGGCGAGGTGCAGGTAGCTGGGCGCGTCCAGGATCGCCAGGTCGGCGCGGGTACCCGGGCGCAGCTGGCCGATGTCGGTACGGCGCAGCGCCCGCGCGCCACCGGCGGTCGCCGCCCACAGCGCCTCGGCCGGCGTCATGCGCATCTCGCGTACCGCCAGGGCGATGCAGAACGGCATGGACGAGGTGTACGAGGAGCCCGGGTTGCAGTCGGTGGCCAGCGCCACCACCGCACCCGCGTCCAGCAGCCGGCGCGCGTCCGGGTACGCCGAGCGGGTGGAGAACTCGGCACCGGGCAGCAGCGTGGCCACCGTCGACCCGCCGGCGAGCGCCTCGATGTCCACAGTGGACAGGTGCGTGCAGTGGTCCGCGCTGGCCGCGCCCAGCTCCACCGCGAGCCGTACGCCCGGCCCCGCGCCGAGCTGGTTGGCGTGTACCCGTACCCCCAGCCCCGCCTTGGCACCGGCGGTCAGTACCGCACGCGCCTGGTCGGCGTCGAAGGCGCCCCGCTCGCAGAAGGCGTCCACCCACCTCGCGTACGGCGCGGCGGCGGTGAGCATCTCGCCGCAGACCAGCTCGGTGTACCGGTCCGGGTCCTGGCCCGCCGGTACCACGTGGGCACCGAGGAACGTGGTCTCCGCGGTGAACTCGCCCGCGATCCGCAGCGAGCGTACCTCGTCCACTGTGGACAAGCCGTAGCCGCTCTTCACCTCGATGGTGGTGGTACCCTGCCGGCGCGCCTCGGCGACCAGCCGGGCCACGTTCGCCCGCAGCACCTCGTCGCTGGCCGCCCGGGTGGCCGCCACCGTGGTGCGGATGCCCCCGCCCGTGTACGGCTCGCCGGCCATCCGGGCCGCGAACTCGGCCGCGCGGTCCCCGGCGAACACCAGGTGCGCGTGGCTGTCCACGAACCCCGGTACCACCGCGCCGCCGCCCGCGTCGATGCGCCGGTCCGCGGCGGGTGCCCGGCTCGCCGGCCCCACCCAGGCCACCCGGCCGTCCGCGACCACCAGCGCGGCACTGTGGACGATCCCCAGTGGACCGTCGCCATCGGACGGATCGTTGGTGACCAGCTCCGCGATGCCGTCGACGAGTGTGGTGGCCACCGCGCCGCTACCTGGTGAACACGCCGCGCCGGGCGGCGGAGGACTCGAACTCTTCCAGCCGCGCCTGGCTCTGCGCCGGCACCGCGTCGCACACCGCCTGGAGGAGCACCATGGCCAGCGCCATCGGCGCCGTGTGCAGGTCGAAGACGAGCCGCGAGCCGACCGGCGCGGTGAGCACCAGTTCGGCCAGGCCGGCCGCCGGGCTGACCGGCGAGTCAGTCAGCAGCACCCGGGCCAGGCCGGCGGCGCGCGCCTCGCGCAGGGCGTCCAGCGCCTCCCGCGGGTACCGGGGGAGGACCACGGCCA